>DAOVLD010000071.1 GCA_030631445.1 Bacteroidota bacterium | reverse complement strand
TGTTCTCTTTGTAGTTTTCCAAGTGAAGATATAGCTGATTTAATCTCTTTTAGTGTTTTCATGGCTCTTTTTTTTACAAATATAAGCATTTAGTGTTATATATCATAACATAGCCGATTAATAACGTAATTATTTTTACGAAATTTTATTGAACCGAAAAAATATATTCATTTGTCAATCTTTATAAAAAGCTGCTTTTTCAGTGGTCTGACCGGTTGTTAATTACTTTTGCATTCTGCTTCTGCTTATCTCCGGAATTTCATATAAGCTATATCCTTTTCCCCACCGGTCTGACCGGTTATTGTAAACTAACGCGCAATTACTCACCGGGCGACTCGGAGTCACCCGGTGAGTTTTCGTAAGATATCTTTTTCTCAGACTCTGCCAGGAACGCCTTCGGCGTACTCTGGCAGGTCTTCTCCTAAATCATTGATATTATCACTTTGTAAGTCTTTCTAAAAAGCTGCTTTTTCAGTGACTCTGACCGGTTTAATAACACAATAAAATAGTGCTGTTACTAACTTTGTATTTTAAAAGATATGAGCTGGAGAACTGAGCCCGGATAATATATTTTATTTGCCGGAGGAAGTTCAGCAGATACAAAAAAGATATCGTTCAGTCCGGTTGAGTTGAAAACATTTTATTGGAAACAGAAGAATTGGGATGCGGTATAGATAATGACTTTATTATATCTAGCCAAAAGCTCTATTTTTTAGATTGTTTTGGCTATTTATATCTCAATGAATAGGTGATCCATTGTAAGCTCACTTTGAACATATTGACTGCTGTATTGATTAGTAATCAAGCCGTAAGATGTTATGAAAGTAACAAATACACTCTTTTTAGTTTTAGTACTAGAGGAAAAAGTATTAATCTTTTTTGCTATTTCTTTGGCATATTTTTTATCAATTGTATATTCCGTATTATAAAATTTCATTTCACATAGATTAATTACATTGTCATCTCTATCTATTAACAAATCAATCTGAGCACTATTTTGGGTATTCTTTTCAATCCAACTTCCATGTACTGCATTGATTCCGGAAATTTTCAATCCTTCCTTTATTTGCTCTACGTGCTTTATACAAATAGTTTCAAAACTAAAGCCAGACCAAATTCTGTATGATTGTTGTCCATGCAACTTAATCCAAACACCTCTATTAGAAGGTCTGGTTTTTTCAATGTATTTAATATAAAACATTGAATATTCATCAGTTAATCGATAAACCGAATCTTTTGTTCCCCGGTAGGGTACATATTTCTCAATGAATCCGGATTCTTCCAATTCAAGCAGTGTTTTGGTTAGCGTACCTCCTGATCCTATTTTACTTTTAGTTAACATTTCCGTTCTCGTTAATCCCTTACGAACAGATGCCAATGTTCTAATTATTTTTTCATGATTATCATATTGGTCAAATAGAGAAGCAAAAACATTATTGAACTCTGATCTTAGAAATCCATTCTTATCAAAGCATAATCGGTCAAGGGCTTGTGCTACACTTTCGCCAGGTAAAATTTTTTCCAAATAATAAGGAATCCCTCCCATAGCCATATAAATTTGTAGTATATCGTATCTGGAGAGTTTAACTTTATTATATTTTAATAGTTGTTCAGTTTCATACAAATTAAAAGGGACTAATTGGATTTTTTCGGTCAACCTGTTATGAAGTCCTCCTTTACTTTTAATGATTTTTTTTATCATGTAAGAGGCTGCAGATCCGCAAATAACCACTACTAAATCATCTCTTTTTGATGCATAGCTGTTCCAAAAGTTTTCGAAAGCCGGGAGAAAGTTTGATTTTCGAGTATCGAGCCATGGAAATTCGTCAATAAAAATCACCTTCTTCTTCTTAGAAGTAAGCATATCAATGTATTGACTCAATTGATGAAATGCTTCAATCCAACCGGAAGGTTTTTTGAAATTGGTATTTTTAGCAGAAAGAGTAAGGTGAAAATTATTGAGTTGTTGCTTTAATGGAACTTTGTAAATGCCCGAAAACTCAAACTTTATTTCATTTTTATATACTTTCCGAATAAGAAAAGTTTTTCCCACCCTCCTTCTACCGTAAACTGCAATAAGTTCTGGTCGGTTACTTTTTAAAGCTTTTGATAAAATGAATATTTCAGATTTCCTGTCAACTAATTTCCTCATTGGTTGTAATTATAAGCAGCCAAATGTACTAAAAAAAAGCTGGATTTGGCTAGTTATACGAGTATTATTTATTGAAAGATTTAAATTAGCCTTTATAGTATTTTTGTTTGAATTCTTTATTTGATATGTAAATCTATTTGTATTATAAATCCTCTACAGGGAATAAAAAAAATAATAACTACTATGCTACAATAATAAATGCTTCCGATAAATCGGAACAGGCTCTACGGGCAATAAAGAAATTAAATTTTTTAGTAAAGGGAGATCGGTTACTTAAAACATGAAAATTAAGGTATTTTTGTAAATTTGCTAAACTATATTCTTAACAATAAACATTATGAACTCAGAGGAATTAAAGAAAATATTAACGCAGGTACAGGAAAAAAAACTGGAAGTTGACGATGCTCTACAGAAACTGGAAGATTTTCCCTATTCTGATCTTGGCTTTGCAAAAATAGATTACCACCGTGAAATACGGACAGGATATCCTGAAATTATTTATTGTGAGGGAAAGACAACTGAACAGGTGAAGAAGATATGTGAACACATGTATAATAAGGGTGGGAATATAATAGCCACACGTGCAAACCGGAAAATATTTGATGCCATAAAAAAAACAATTCCTTCAGCCAAATATTATAATATCGCCCGGATAATAAGTGTGCAACAACAAAAGGCAGAAACATGTGAGACATACATAGCAATAGTAACTGCCGGGACCTCTGATATACCCGTTGCTGAAGAAGCTGCTGTAACAGCGGAACTGCTGGGGAGTAAAGTTGAAAGGATATTTGATGCAGGAGTTGCCGGATTACATCGTCTTGTTGATAAGATATCTGTTCTACGAAAGGCAAAAGTGGTAATAGTTATTGCCGGAATGGAAGGTGCACTGGCAAGCATTATTGGAGGCTTGATTAACAAACCTATAATTGCAGTACCAACAAGTATAGGATATGGTGCAAATTTTCAAGGGGTTTCAGCACTCCTTGCAATGCTTACAAGTTGTGCTAACGGAGTATCTGTAGTTAATATTGATAATGGATTTGGTGCCGGGTTTAATGCAAATTTGATCAATAAACTTTAACTAGCAGAAAATAATATTCAATGCCAGAAAAAGCATCTATTATCCTTTCCACAACATATTTAGGTCCAATCCGGTACTTTTCCAGGTTCTTTCTGCCCTATCCTGTCCTTATTGAAAGAAACGAGAACTATCTAAAGCAATCTTACCGCAACAGATGCATAATATACGGCGCTAATGGTCCTTTGACTCTTATAGTACCGGTACAACGTGGAAGTTTTCACAAAACAGCTATTAATGAACTCGAGATCGATTATGATACTGACTGGCAGGCAAATCACTGGCGTTCAATTATTTCATCATATAAATCTGCTCCATTTTTCGAGTTCTATATAGACGATTTAATTCCATATTACCAGAAAAAATTCCGCTTCCTGATCGACTATAACACTTCTCTTATGAAAGTTTTTTTACGCCATCTTGAAATTAAACAGGGTTTTTCTTTTACTAACTCTTTCATAAAACAATATCCTTCAAAACTGCTTGATTTCAGGGAAAAAATACACCCTAAAAAATCTTTCAGAGATACCTTTTTTAAGAATCTTGAATACACACAGGTATTCAGTCCAAAACATGGCTTTATTCCAAATCTGAGTATTCTCGATCTGCTTTTTAATTTAGGTCCGGAGTCTGCGGAATTCTTAGGAAAATCAATAATCACTACTGGTAAAGATACCGTTATATGATTAAAACCCAGTCAGCAGTCGGCAGTCCACAGTCGGCAATCGATTTAAAAATGCAAAGTTTAATGGGATTAGTCTAATAATTCCGACATTTTATCATTCCAAACTTTTTATGCTGAGCGCAGTCGAAGCGAAGACACTGAATAGTTACTAAAATTTAAATCCAAAAGTAGCCAGGAACTTGTCTGTATTTGACTCGTTTACTGAGGGTGCCACATTTGCAGAAGGATACATAAAATACTGTTCTTCATGCATCATATGAGTAAAGCCTAAATCCATATAAAATTTCTTTTGACTGAATCCGATACCTGCAGAGATCAATGAATAACTTGCATTTTCATTAGCTTCAGATTTGGCATACGCACTTCCATAGTGAGCATAGCCTCCTCTTAAGGAAATGGCTCCTAATCTGTACTCTCCACCTATCCTGAGATTACCTGTTTTCCTGTAAATATCTTTAATACCATCGTTCTCAGAATTAAAATTATAGCCATCCTCTCCTCTTCTTAAGCGTGCTGTTGAATAATCAACAAATTCGTAATCAACACTTAATAATGCCCGCTTCCCAAACTGGTAAGCCACACTACCAACGGCTTTAAAAGGAGTTGTTAATTCATACAGATAGAATAGATCAGGGGAATCAGAACTGTAATCTTTAATCCCCTCGGCATCAACGTTATCAAACGAAGCATCGATATAAGAATAGTATTCATCCTCAAGTCTGAAAAAGGTAGGCAGATGAAAAGCAACACCAAGCCTTAACATTTCAACCGGCTTAAAAATAGCTCCCATCTTAAACGAATAGCCCTTACCCCTTGTGTGAAGGTCCTGATAATAGGTAAAACTTTTAAAATCAAAAATATCGTCATCAGGATCATTCTCAATATGTTCATTACTCTCGTAGTAATACAGTTTTTGTATTCCAAATGAGGCGCCGATGTACAGACTGTTTCCGTAATTTGCACCAATACTGAACATATATTCTCCCAAAGTCCCTTTACTGTTTAAAGTCCTCCGTTGAACCTGCTCATATGTTGAATTTGCCTCATCACCGTAATTTGAGAGAATAGTTTCATAATTATCAAACCCCATGTTCTCCACTGTATCAATAAGATATGTATCCCATGCAAGAAATTCTGCAAAGCTGTTCAATTCCTCATCCAGGTATCCATCAGAATAGTTGGCAAAATAGTCAAGCATTGAGCTTGAATTGTTAACCCCTTCGATTATTATATTTCCATTAAAATTGTTTTGCCTGCTATAACCAACAGCAATATTAATATTTGACCAGCCCTCACTGTTCCCCAGATCAAATGATGATATAAATCCTAACTGATTAAGATTGAAATGATAATTGAACTCATCATTTACACTACCGGCAAAGTTTGTTTCAACTGTATTATATCTAAGTGCAGGTGTAAAACTAAATTCGCTGCTGCGAAAAACACCCAATCCTGCAGGATTAACGAATAAAGCCGAAAAATCGCCTCCCAGTGCACCAAATGCACCTCCCATAGCCGAAAATCTGGCTGATCCACCGGTAAAGTTCTGCGAATACCTTAGAGCATCCAGTTCCCCCTGGGCAAATCCTGAAACGCTCACAGCTAAAGTTACGATAAATGCAAAATATATTTTCTTCATGATTTTTATCTTAATAATTTAATATTACTTCTCCATTGCGGACAGAATCCGTTTATTTGTTTTCTTGTTCAAATCAACTAAAATTTCAATTTAACAAGGTTTTATCTTCTACCTCCTGATCCGCCGGAACTTCTACTTGAACCCGAGCTTCTTGAACTTGACGAACCTGATGAACCTGAACTCCTTGAACCGGATGAGTTTGAACCCCGGCTATATGAAGATGAACTGCCGCGACTCGACCCTGAGTATGATTTTCCACCAGACCCGGAACTTCGATTTACCGGTCTTGAGTAAGACGACCTTTTTGTACTACTTGGCTTAGAATAAACCGATTTTGAAGTTCTGGTTGTTGATTTGTTAGAGCTACTACCCTGATAGGTTCTTGTACTACGGTTATAAACCGGTTTTGAACTGGTTCTGGTATTAGTATATCTGGGTGTATATGTAGATGACCTCCTGCTGGTGTTAACAGTTGAATTCTTTTGAGGAACCCTTGTAGTAGTTGTAACCCGGTTTGTGGCAGTTCCCCTTCTATTTGTGGGACTGTTATTACTTACCTTGGTAGTGTTCCTGTTTGTAGTATTCCTGTTTGTAGTTACCGTATTTGATGTTCTTCCTGAAGAATTCGCATTAGTTCTTCTACTTGTTTCCTGATAATTTGCATAGTTACTTTTTGACCGGTTAGAGGTACTCATAACATTTCTGTTTGTCGTACCTGACCTGCGATGTCCTACATAAATATCATCCGACCTTCCCGAATTTCTATAATAAACGCCGGAATTATAATAATTAGGACTTCCCCAATAAGAGTAATATGAATAAGGTGACCAGTATCTTGACCTGTATGATCCATAATAGTACGAACCCGGGTAGAAAGAATCATAATAATAAGGATTATAACCATAATAAGGACTTCCGTATCCGTAATTATATCTGTTATACATGTTATATCCTGAATAAAACCCGAAAGAGAAAGGATCATAAAACGAACTATAATAGGGACTAAAGTAGCTAAATGAAGGTGAGTACCCGTAAAACCTCCTTATTCTGGATGAATAGGGTATTCCTCCATAGTAATCGTACCCGTCATTTTCATAATAGTTATTCACTATCATTGAACTGTCACCTGCTTCATAATAAGCGTCAGCCTGAAGAGTATCTGTCTGGTAAACATTTAATCCTTTTTCAGTTGTACCATCATCAGAAAAATCCATCGCACTGTAAGCATTATCCAATGGGGCTGCAGACCTTTTAACAACTGTTTGAACTGGCTCATCTCCAGGTGAATAATATATATCATCATACCCTGTTGACAACATCATGCTTCCTGAACAAGCTCCTAAAAAGCCCGATGCTAAAATTATTATGTATATCCTGGTTTTCATATTATAACCTCCTAATAAGTTTCTATATAATTAATAAGCAAATTTTATACCAAACATTATCCCGTTTCAATAAATCTTATGTTTATGAATACAAACAAATGTAATAAATTCAGACAATTCACAAAAAGAAAAAACCCGGATTAACCGGGTTTTTATTTGCTTATCATTTCTTGCCGGAGGATTTTTTCCGGGATGATTTACTTGCCGATCCTGACTTTGTATCCTTTGACTTGCTGTTTCCGGACGACCTGGTAACTTTTTTTGAAGAGTTCTTACTTCTCGAATTACTTGATCTTACATTGCTTCTCTTTGTCTTTGCAGGAACACGATAACTATTTGAACGATTCGTATTTGCAGGTTTTGATATCCTGGTCCTGCTGCTATTTTTCCGGGGTGCTCTATAATCAGAACGACTGGATTCATTTCTGGACCGTACATCGGTGTTCTTTCGTGTTTCAATTTTGTTTTGCGAACGGTTTATGTTACGATCATTATTTGGCACCGGCGTATTTCTCCTTGTATTGGTTACTATCCTTCTATTCTCATCTGAGCGGTTGGTTCTTGTAACAGGAGATACATTCTTATTGTTATTCCTGTTTTCAATTATTGTTCTGTCTGAAGCAGAATTCCTTCTTCCAACATCAGTATTAGATACTGTCCGTCTGCCTTTTTCTACATTACTGTTATTATTACCGGTACGGGAAGTAGTATTAGTTGGTAAACTACGCCGACTGCTATTAATAACATTACTGTTTCGATTGTTATCCCTGTTTATTGAAGTTCGTGAAGGGACAACCTGGTTTTTCCTGTAATTGTTACTCGCCCCGTAATTATATGCATACTTATATGGACGTGAGTAATAACCATCCCTATGAAAATCCCTGTAGTTATTATGGTAATAGTATCTGTTAGCATAAAAAGGT
>DAOVLD010000135.1 GCA_030631445.1 Bacteroidota bacterium | reverse complement strand
TTATTTCTTTCTTTTCCTTATGAGATAATTCAATCGGTCAAATCCCAGTATATGACCGGTAGGAAATACCAGCAAAACACAAAGAGCTACCAGTTCTATCAGGTTTTTATTAACAACCAGGTAACTGCCTTCCATTGGTAATACATATTTCAATCCGACAAAAGGCGGGTGTGAAAGATAATAAAAAGCTAAAAGAATAATTCCACCAATAGTTGCAAGACGTGTAAATGAACCAAGTATTAATCCCAGGCCAACCAGGGTCAAACCTGTAATATTCAATGTATCAACAACCTTATAAACATCAGGATTAGATGCTAACGAGTAAAAGAAACTGCTAAAAACTCCTTGCGAGTCCAATAAAAATCCAAAAGATGACCAATCGGGGTTTGCTAGCTTAACCAAACCCTCATAAAGAAAATGCCAGCCTATCACAACTCTTAATGCAGTTAGCAGATAGAGCTGACTTTTTGAATAATTCAAACTATCATACATAAATAAAATTCTTCGGTTATTAAATCTCATTTTTAAAAAAACAAATTTAATAATTTTATTATAACAAAATCGAATTAAAAAGCAATTTATAGGCACTTTGTGTAGAAGCTCTGAACTGCGGGTTGAACCCGAATATCACCAATTGTCCCTTACCTTTTTTCAGCCAAACCATTGCAGCTTTCCTGCCAAGTAGTTTTTCCTTTTCGCTGTAACCACTCATGAGCAGATCTTTTTCGGGAAATGATGCAATAATTCTTCTGTCGGTGTCGAACCTTGGCAATGAAGTTATGAAAGCAGGCCTTCCACGGTAGAATACTCCAATTTCATCCGGCATTCCAAAAGTCAGCGGATGATCATCCTTTAACTGAACCCGGATAAGAGCACCAGGTACATACAAACCCGATTTTCTAAGATCGGAAGAAACATCCCTGAAAGGCAACTGGAATTCCTCTTTGTTTTCCTTTTCGCCAATTTCCATGATGCCTTCAAACAAGGCGGTTGATTGCCCCCAGGAAACAACAACTCCTCCTTTATCAACAAATTCGAGAACTTTTTTCAGCCCTTCTTTACCCATCCCTTTTGCATACTCAGGTGGGTATCTGCTAACATATTCCTTACCATCACGACTATATTTTCCTTTCATTAACAGGGATTTACTCGCATCAGGAAAAACAATAACATCAAACTCACCTTCAAGGTCTTTATCCTTAATCTCCTGCGGATGAATTACAGTGAACGGAATATTATATGAATCAAATACAAACCGTGTCCATCCGGCATCCATATCATGTGTATAAGTTTCGATAAGAGCTATTCCCGGGACTTTAAAATGGTTTACTTCGATATTTATTTTCTCAACCAGATAACCAGGCTGTACACCAATTTGCTCAACAATTTCAGATAGTACATCTCCTGCGGTTTCTTTGTTGTAAATAACAAAACTGCCCTTCGGATAAAGAACGTCTTTGATTTTCAGGTTTGTTGTAAGCCTGTCAACCTTAAGTCCTTTTTTTATAGCTGTAAAAGCAGCTTTGTAACTATAGTTCATTTTAACTGAAAAGAGAGCTGCCAAATATTTCTCAGGAGCAGAATTAAGCATGTTAAAATCTCCCTCAATTTTTTCGATCTTCGCTTCAAAATCCTTACATCGTGTTTCGATCTCAAAGGATCTCACATTGCGATGCAGAGGAAGAGACCATGTTGTAATATCGTATGGTTTAATAATTTCACCATCAGGCATATAATGTCTGACAGGATATTCCTGAGCTTCCAAAACCTCCTTGATGAAAGGGCGGTAAGGCTGGGCAAGCGGAACAACTATATCGCCGTTTTTAAAAGCATGTCCTTCCAGACTATGATCTTCCTGCAAGCGGTAAACCTCAACACCATGTTCTTTCAACAAAACAACCAGATTCACCAGTTCACCCGGATC
Source organism: Bacteroidota bacterium (assembly GCA_030631445.1). Taxonomy (GTDB): domain Bacteria; phylum Bacteroidota; class Bacteroidia; order Bacteroidales; family VadinHA17; genus JADFUQ01. Next base: position 3,704 of record DAOVLD010000135.1, on the reverse strand, counting down.
ATGTTGTTTCTCAGGGAGCACATAATAAAACGGAGGCTCTGTCCGGCCGCGCTCCACTTCATCTCTGCAGATGTCATTTCTGAACTTCAGAATATCTTCACGATGCAATGAAGCAGTTTTGAGAATAGACATGGTGGAAGATATTTCATAATCCACTATATCACCAAGTCTCCACCATCCACCTTCCCAGGGCTCCGGCATATTAATACCTTTCTTATGTTCAGCCAATCCTTTTCCCCAGGCATTCAGTTCATTGGGTTCCACATAAACAGGTGTAGCATCGTATATACTGGCACATTCAGTAAGGAAACCTATTACATTTTTCCAGATACAAGTCTCGGTAGAACCGGGCCAGTAATCGTCAAACAAGTAATGTTGTGATACTCCCGACAATCCATCCCTGGTCATATCTTTAATCATATTATGACCGAATATGCCAATCCAGTTAAATATACCTGCGTCAATATTCTGGGCAATCGGATCATGAGGAGGTGGAACAAAATAGCGTACGCCGGTTGATCCCATCTGGTGCTTCTCAACCATCACTTGTGGCAGCCAGTCGGTATTATAAATAGCGGCAATCACTTTTGTATCTTCCTGGGAAAGAATAACGAAATCGCGATTATTATCGTGACCTACATACTTATGGTAAACCCTGGGTAAAGAGGCTCCTTCATACTTTGTGCCTTTGTATTTCCGGTAATTGTTCACTACCATATCCATTCCATCAGGATTATGGCAGGGAATCATCATATAAACCACATTATCAAGCCATTTCAGTGTTCTGGGATTGTTTGATGTAACTAATTGATGAGCAATAAGTGGTGAGGCCTGTGAAGGACCCACCTCTCCTGAATGCATAGAGAGTGTACCTAATACAAAGACTTTACCCTCATTGATCATTTTCGATTTTTCAGCATCCGGTATCTCAGGATTCAAAGCAAGTTCCCTGTTTATTATTTTCAACTGATCAAGATTATCAATATTTTCTGCGGAAGAAATAAACCCAATATAGATTGGTTTTCCCATTGGTGATTTTCCTATCCTGACCAATTTGAATTTCGGGGATTCTTTATCAAGTTGATTAAAATATTCAATCAGCTCTTCGTAATCGAATAGCATTCTATCTGCTCCCGGTTTGAATTTAAAATGATCTTCCGGAACCGGAATATTTGTCTGCCCGTTTAACAGGCTTGTGTGAAGCAATAAGGTAACCGATAATAGTAAAAGATTTCGTTTCATATGTTTATAATTGATTTTAGTGGTCATATGTAGCTCACATAACAAAAATTTAATCATCCCACTGTATTTCAAAATAGATTAAATTTTGTCATGTTCGGTTCATAACATTATTTTTTTTGAAAATATGAATTTTTTTACTGTTAGTAATCAGCTTAAAAATGTATTACCAATTAAAAGTACACAAAGATTCTTAAAAAAAAAGAAATCCCGGATCGGGAAATCTGTAAAGTTAATAAAACATTAAATGATAATAGTAACAAACCGTAGAGTTAACCTGATCACTTAATCTCTTTTACAAGGATATTCTTCCATCTGAGCTTGATACCACCCCCGGAATGTATCTGAAGGGCAATTGAACCGGTAGCCTTACCTATTTTTTCATCTTCCATTTCAACCATTTTAACTCCGTTAAGCCATGTTGTCACCTTATCCCCAACAACCCTTATTCTAAGAGCATTCCATTTACCCATTTTCAGTATATTCTCCTTTTCATCCGGTATTCGTACCAACCAACCACGTCCATATGATTCATATATACCCCCTGTATCATGATCCGGGGGAGCGACTTCCACTTGCCAGCCGGCTATTTTTGTTCCCTCAATGGAGGAGCGAAAAAAGACTCCGCTATTCCCATTCGATTCCTGAATAAAGTCAACTCTAAACTCAAAATCGGTATATTTCTTTTCAGTAGCGAAGTAACCGTACTTCTTTTCAGGACCACTTTCACATACCAGTTCTCCATCCTCTACATACCATTTCTCAGTTCCATGGATCTTCCAACCGGCAAGATCTATTCCATTAAAAACAGAAACCCATTTCCCGTTTTCTAATTCCTGAGGAGGGTTATCAAAGTTTCCTGATGCACAGATTGAGGTAATAAAAAAAACTATCAGGGCTATTCTAAAATGTTTCATATAGGTATCAGGATTGTATCTATTCAGTGTCTTCGCTTCGACTGCGTTCAGCATAAAAAGTTTGGAATATCCGCCCGGCTGAAGCCCTGCCCGAATGACTCGGTCAGGCGGGCATTCGGACGGGCCCAAAATGGCTAGTTTCATTATACTTTGCACTTTTAAGTCGACTACAGACTGTGGACTGTGGACTGATCAGTTACTCAGGATTTTATAATTCACGAATTTTAATATTTCTGAACCAGATTTTACTACCATGATCCTGAAGAGAAATATGCCCCGCGGGAGCAAGACCATATTTTGGGTATTCACTCCATTTGCCGTTCTTAACTTCTTCCTTCCATTCATCTGACCACAATTCATATTCAACTACTTTTTCGCCATTAAGCCAATGTTCAACATGTGCATCATTCACTAAAATCCTCGAGGAATTCCATTCACCAACAGGTTTTATCTTTGCATTCCGTGGTGGATGCATTGCATAATTAGCTCCGGTTGTCTGCCATTCCTCAAGCTTCTCTGGATACCCGATGTCATCAATTAATTGATATTCCGGACCGGTTGCATAAACCGCCGGATAATCACCTTCAAGAACACGATATAATATTCCGCTGTTTCCACCGGCAGATATTTTCCACTCCATTTTTATCTCAAAGTTGTCAAATCCCTCATCAGTAACTATATCGCCACTAATATCATCTCCTTTTCCAGGTGCAACCAAACAACCATTTTCAACTATCCAGTCTTCATCAATAGTATCATTATTAAATTTGTGCCAACCATTTGTAGTATTACCATCAAAAAGAAGTTTCCATTCACCCTGAACCTCATTCTCAGTTAAAGTATTCATTAATACTTCATCCTGGATAACCAGAATTTCCAGATCGATCTGATCATTTTTCTTGTTATCTTTTTTACCCCCGCAATCCACTAACATAAAAATCAGGATTATCGCGCCCAGTATATAAAAAATATTACTTTTCCTCATCGTTTTTGGTATTAAAAATGGTTTTACAATTAATGCCTGAAAAAAGAAATTGCTGCGTTTTTTCAGAATATATCCGGGGAGTAAATTGTGATACTGTTAAAAATCCAATTGATTCTTTCCGTTACGTTTTTAAACCCCTTAGCCCCTATTAGCTAGTACTTTTAAAAATTTCTTCTAAAGTATAAATTTTTTTCAAAAAAACTAATTTTCTATAATAAATATTGATTAAAATTTTTCAGTGTCATTTTTTTTATCTTTTTTTTTTCAAATAATTGAACATGAAACAAGCATGCTAAAAATAATTATTTAATTAACACACAGGGAGATGATTGTTTTTATCATGCGGTTACATGTGACAAATAAAATCAACTATAATCACATGAATTATCAGATTAAATCAATTTTTCTTATCTTTTGAGTAATTATCTATTCGTAATATATTTCAGGATGGAATACTGGGAAATAATAGGTCTTGTTGCCGGATTAATAATTATCCTGGTTGCATCGCAACAATTGTCATTATTGTTCAAGAAGATACACCTTCCTATAGTAACGGGGCTTCT
>DAOVLD010000103.1 GCA_030631445.1 Bacteroidota bacterium | reverse complement strand
TGGTCAGCGGCTTCCTGCAATGTAATTGCTGAGAAAACTTTTAATCCGGAATCATCAATCAGTTTCTTTCCCTCTTCGGCATTTGTTCCCTGCAAACGGACAATTACCGGTACAGGAATATTTCCTACCGAGTGGTAAGCATCAACAACACCCTGTGCTACGCGATCGCAGCGAACAATTCCCCCAAAAATATTGATCAGGATTGCTTTAACATTGGGATCTTTCAGGATAATGCGGAAACCAGCTTCAACTGTTTCAGCGTTCGCTGTACCTCCTACATCAAGAAAGTTAGCAGGATCACCTCCTGACAGTTTAATAATATCCATTGTAGCCATAGCCAGACCGGCGCCATTCACCATACAACCAACATTTCCATTAAGCTTGATAAAATTAAGACCATACTTGCCGGCTTCCACTTCAGCCGGATCTTCTTCGGAAAGGTCCCGCATCTCTGCATAATCTTTATGGCGGAAAAGGGCGCTGTCATCAATATTCACTTTACAATCCACCGCTAAAATATTGTCATCCGAGGTTTTCATAACAGGATTGATCTCAAATAGAGAAGAGTCACTACTGTCATAAGCCTTGTAAAGAGCTACAACAAACTTAACCATTTCTTTAAATGCCTTACCGCTAAGCCCAAGTTTAAAAGCAATTTTCCGTGCCTGGAATGCCAGTATCCCCACTTTTGGATCAATCTCTTCTTTATATATCAGGTGTGGTGTTTTTTCAGCTACACTTTCAATATCAACTCCGCCTTCAGTAGAGTACATAACAGTGTTTCTGCCTGTTGCCCTGTTCAGCAATACACCCATATAATATTCTTCCGGTTCAGATTCTCCGGGATAATAAACATTTTGTCCAATAAGGATTTTACTTACTTTTTTCCCTTCAGGACCGGTCTGATGAGTAACCAGTTGCATCCCGATCATTTTCTTTGATATCTCCAGAACTTCATCCAGAGTTTTCGCCAGTTTTACACCACCTCCTTTACCTCTGCCCCCCGCATGTATCTGGGCTTTTATTACCCAACCTGACCTTCCTGTTTCTGATTCTATTTCCCTTGCAGCCTCAACGGCTTTTTCAGGAGTATCAGCAACCATTTCAACAGGCACATTCACCCCAAAACTCCTAAGAATTGATTTTCCCTGGTATTCGTGTAGATTCATTATAGCGGGTTTTAAAATTAAGTATCCAAAAATACTCTTTTTGCAAGATATCCCAAAAGTATAAATATGTTATAAAAATTCAGTGTTGAACTATTTATTATTGAACATTCTATATATGATTATTTGTAATTAATTTAGTCGGCAGTCGGCAATCCACAATCGGCAATAGCGACTTATGCATTTAGGCATTTAGGCATTTACGCATTCAATCATTTAATTATATAAAGTCCTTATCTTTGCTTAAAAACAGGACTAAAATAAAATGAGAAAACTGAAAAACAGTGAGCTTGGAAGGAAATCGGTTAATGAGTACAAAAAGGCAGACAAATCGCCCATTATTGTTGTATTGGATAATGTGCGAAGCATGAACAACATTGGTTCAGTTTTCAGGACTGCAGATGCATTTCTTGTTAAGGCAGTTTACCTTTGCGGAATTACAGCAAAACCTCCACACAAAGATATTCAGAAAACTGCTCTTGGTGCAACAGAATCAGTCCCATGGAAGTATTATGATTCAACCATTGAAGCCATTAAGGAATTAAAAAATGATGGTTATATAATCATTTCGATTGAACAAGCCGAAGAGGCAATTCCGCTTTGTGATTTCGTTGTTAAGAAAGGCAGGAAATACGCCGTGATATTCGGACATGAAGTACGTGGTGTTGCGCAGGAAGTTGTTGATTTAAGTGATTACTGTATTGAAATACCACAATTTGGAACAAAGCATTCATTTAATATATCGGTAAGCGCCGGAATTTTACTCTGGGAATTATTTAACCAATTGGATTTTAAGAAATAATGCAAAAAAAAGAGCGGATAACCGCTCTTTTTTTTCTTTTAATAATATCTGTTTATTCAACTATTGACTTAAAGTCTGCATTTTCGAAATACTTACCAAATTCCATATCGGTTTTAGCAAGAGCTTTCAACTCATCATCAGCAGCAATAGCAGCTTTCAGATTTTCGATCATATAATTTTCATCATCCATACGTGCTCCAACAACAGCTTTTAGATAATCGCCCCATGGACATTTATGGTCAATTGCTTCCAGTGTATTCTTAGCGCCTGTTTTATTTCCATTGAGCAATTTAGCTAAAGCTGCATTGAATGAAGGGGCTGTACCGAAGTAATTCACAGCATCCTGGTAATTTCCATTAACAAGGTTAATAATTCCCAGCCCGAAGTTTGATTCGTCAGTTAGTTTTTCCATTGAAGTGAAATACCCCTGTGCTTTTTCAAGGTCACCCTGAACAAGAGCTACAAAACCCAGATTATTCTTTACATAGTCACCATCCTTGAGTTCCTGGGCTTTTGTAAATGCCTTTTCAGATTCCTCAACCTTACCCATTTTCATTAATGTACATCCTACATTATTGACAGCACGGAAACACTTTGGAGCTTTTTCAACGGCTATTTCGTAATACTTAAGTTGCTTCTCAGCATCTTCTGTAAGTGTGGCTGCATAAAGCATCTCTTCAAGACTAAGAGTGTCAGGATTACTTTCAATATAATTCAGTATTTCTTCATCAGAAAAACCAACAACGTTTACATTAACCAAAAGTTTTGATCTGCGAAGTTTGGGTAATATATCATCTTTCAATACTTCAAAAGCTTCAGACATATTTTTGATCTCTTTTTCTCTAACTACAGGATCAGAATGCATTGAAAGAACGCGTAGAATAAGTTCTTTATCCTGAACATCTGATTTTTGCATGAGCTCTTTAAACCCATCCCAGTCTTCAGCAGTTGTGGTAGTTTTTAGAAATCCTTCCTTTTCAGTTCCTTCAATTTCAGCTTTCTTGAGTTCACGACTGAAGAATTTTTCAGCTGTTTCAGCTCGTTTACCTGATAATTTCTCATTAAGATCGAGAGGACCATCAGGAGAAGCATAAGCGGAAATTTCAGTTCCGGTTAATTCATAATTCACTTTTTCACCAGCCTCTTTAAGATAAGCTTTCAACGCATTAATATCTTCAGCTTTAAGTTCTGAACCGCGTACATTTGCGCGATTTATAACATAGTGAATATCAGCTCCTTTTGATTCCGGAATTACTCTTTTAAACTTATCTCCTATCAGTATTGGATGACCATGCTTTTTTGTCAGAGTAGAGGTTGCAATAATGCCATCAGCAAGTTTTACATCAGGCAGTGTAACTGATTTATCTTTCATTGAAGCAGTAGTTTTAAGCATCAGTTCAGATACTCTCATTTCCTCTTTGAAAGGAACCGTTGCCGAATAGGTAAAGTTATCACCGGTAAATTTAATCACTTCATTGTTAGCTTCAACATCCTCACCCTGCACAGTTACAGGTTCAAATTCAGTCTCTCCGCCTTCATAAACAAGTACCGGAACAGCTTTCAGTGTAGCTTTTTTATTGAAATAACTTTCAGGGAAAGAGCCCTTTATGGTTACAGCAACGTTACCACCATGAGCTTCAAGAACCTCAGGTTCAACCTGATAATTTACATTTCCTGCTTCTTTCAACATTTTATTTAGTCCACCACAACTACTAAGTAATGCAACTGCAAGAACCAGAGAAACAAAATAACTAACTTTTTTCATAATCACTTTTTTATTTGTTATACAATAGTTTAGACACGGTTTGTCACAAATGCAAATTTAATAAAATAATAACAATTAAACCAAATTAATTTTGTTTTATCTGCTATAACACAACTCTATTAATGCCTTTTTGATATTTCTTGTCAAAGATTGTACTTATCAGGTTTTCATAATCAACATTATTGTTAACAAAATCAACATTACAAGTATCAATAACCAGAATTTTCATATTAGTTTCCTGCTTAAAGAATTCAAAATATCCATTCTGGATTTTCCTCAGGTATTCAGCAGTTATTGATTTCTCATAATCCCTTCCCCGGCAATTAATATTGTATAATAACTCCTCAACATCCAGATGTAAATATACGTATAGACCGGGTTTGGGTAATGATTGGTAGATTATATTAAATATTTGCCTGTAAAGCCGGAATTCATCATCGGCAAGTGTTGATTTGGCAAAGATCAGGCTTTTCATGAAATAATAATCCGAAATCGTAAAACTTGTAAAAAGGTCCTGGTCACCCAATTTTGTTTTTAGTTGACGATATCTGTCAGCCAGAAAAGAGAGTTCGAGCGGGAAAGAGTATCGTTCCTGATCGTTATAAAATTTAGGAAGGAAAGGATTATCAGCAAATTGTTCCAATATCATCCTGGCATTATACTGTTTTGATATCATTTTCACCAGGGAAGTTTTTCCTGCGCCTATATTCCCTTCTATTACTATATAGTTGTATTTCATTATATTACAACAAATTAGGACCTCCTAATATAACAAGTTAAAACTAATACGCCGGTGTAATTCCCATGTTATAGAATGTAAACGACCAGAGATCTGCTGCTTCTTCGATCCTCTTTGATATAGGTTTTCCACCTCCATGACCGGCTTTAGTTTCAATTCTGATCAATACCGGATTCTTTCCATTATATTTTTCCTGCAAAGTTGACATATACTTGAATGAATGAGCCGGCACTACCCTGTCATCATGATCGGCTGTAGTTACCATAACGGCCGGATATTCAACCCCCTCTTTAATACTATGCAGAGGAGAATACGCGTAAAGATATTTAAACATCTCTTCACTATCTTCACTTGTGCCATAATCAATTGCCCAATAGCGACCAATAGTGAATTTATGATAGCGGAGCATATCCATAACACCAACTGCCGGTAGTACAACACTGAACAATTCAGGTGCCTGATTGGCTACAGCACCTACCAGGAGTCCACCATTCGATGCTCCCTGAATTGCAAGTTTCCCGGGAGAAGTATAATTCTCATTTATCAGATATTTCGCTGCAAATATAAAATCATCAAACACATTTTGTTTATTCATTTTAGTTCCCTCCTTATGCCATTTCTCGCCATATTCTCCTCCCCCACGAATGTTTGCAATTGCATAAACACCACCATTCTCAAGCCAGATAATGCGGCTTGTACTGAAACCCGGGGTTATACTAATATTGAACCCTCCGTATCCGTACAGAAGCACCGGATTATTCCCGTCCATTTCAATGCCCTTCTTATGAACAATGAACATAGGTATCTTAGTTCCATCCTTACTTTCATAAAATACCTGTTCAGTTACATAGTCCTCAGACACAAAATCCAGTTCAGTAGTACGATATACTTCTGATTTATTATTCCGGATATTATATTTATAAACAACAGGTGGATAAGTAAACGAGGTAAAAGTATAGAAAGCTGTGGTTTCTCCTTTCTTTGCATTAAAACCACGAAGTGATCCCAGGGCAGGCAGTTCCAGTTCATAAAGGAACTCTCCATTTATGTCATATATCTCAACCAAACTATGTGCATCCTTCAGATAGGTTGCAATTAGGTTGTCCCCTCCAATGGTCACGCCTTGAAGAACCATATCAGTTTTCTCGGGAATAAGATCTTTCCAGTTTTCTTCAGCCGGGTTATTTACATCAATTGCAATCAGTTTATAATTCGATGCCTGGTAGTCTGTAATAACAAGAAGGCTTCCATTAACATGATCAAGAATCCGGTAATTATTATCAAAATTTGAAACAATTTTTACAAATTCTTTACTTTCATTTTCAGATTTTTTAAATGCCAGGGCATTCCCACTTGTTGATTCAGTAGTTGAAAGAACGAGATATTTTTGATCCTCAGTAACTGAAACAGAAAAACTCCATTCAGGATGATCCGGATCTTCATAACTCAACTTATCCTCTTCCTGCTTTGTACCAACTAAATGATAATACACCTTATTATTTATATTTTCACCTTTCAGAACATCTTCTTCACTTGGTTCGGGATAGCGGCTATAAAAGAATCCATTTTTATACCATGAAATACCTGAAAATTTAGCCCACAAAATATGATCATCCATATCCTGGCCTGTTGCCATATCCCTGACATACAATTCACGCCAGTCGGATCCGCCCCTCGAAATACCATAACCAAAATATTTCCCGTCTTTTGACAATTTAAAATTTGTCAATGCAACTGTCCCGTCTTCTGACAACATATTCGGGTCTATGAAAAGCTCAGGTTCACTTTCCAGATCTTTTTGCATATAGTAAACACTTTGGTTTTGTAAACCATCATTCTTAGTGAAGAAATAATAGCCACCGTCTTTCCATGGTGCTGAAATCCTGGGATAATTCCACACTTCAGTAAGTCTTTCCTTTACTTTTTCACGAAAAGGGATTTTTTCAAGGTAACTAAATGTCACCAGGTTCTGAGCTTTCACCCATTCAGTCGTCTCTTCAGAATTATCATCTTCGAGCCAGCGATATGGATCGGGTACTTCAGTACCAAAATAATCATCTGTCTGATCACTCATCCGTGTTTCAGGGTAGTCAAGACCTGATTGAGTACAGGAGAACAAGAGTATAAATACAATCGCACTTAATAAAAATGTAAGCTTTTTCATTTATTTAGAGTTTTTTACTATTAATGAAAATATATGAAATTCATAG
>DAOVLD010000036.1 GCA_030631445.1 Bacteroidota bacterium | reverse complement strand
ATCCGGATGATTTTAATTCTGTCGGGGAATTTGTTGTGAAGAAAAAAGTTGATATGGTAATTGTTGGACCTGAAGTGCCATTGGTAAACGGAATATGCGATTATTTTCTTGATCATGATCATTTAAAGAATATCCAGATGATCGGACCTGTGAAAAATGGAGCCATGTTGGAAGGTAGCAAAGACTTTGCAAAAAATTTCATGGAGAAGTATGATATTCCAACCGCCAGGCATAAAACTTTTCAAGCTGAATCGAGAGAGAGTGCCTTTCATTTTCTTAAAACATTAGAGCCGCCTTATGTACTCAAAGCTGACGGCCTGGCTGCCGGTAAAGGGGTTGTGATATTAAATGATTATGATAAAGCCATTGAGGAACTGAATGCTATGTTTGATGGAAAATTCGGGGAAGCCGGTAAAAAGGTCCTTATTGAGGAATTTCTGGATGGTATTGAATTATCAGTTATCGTTCTAACGGATGGGAAAGCATACAAGATTTTACCGGAAGCAAAAGATTATAAAAAGATAGGGGAGGGAGATACAGGGTTGAATACGGGTGGTATGGGAGCTATATCACCTGTTCCTTTTGCTGACAGCAAATTCATGGAGAAAGTAGAAACCAGGATCATTCAGCCCACAATCAAAGGGATTAATCAGGAAGGGATAGATTATAAAGGATTTGTTTACTTTGGACTAATGAATGTGAAAGGAGATCCTTATATTATAGAATATAATGTCAGAATGGGTGATCCGGAAGCAGAAGTAATTATCCCCAGGATAAAATCAGATCTGGTTGATTTGTTCATTGCAGTTTCAGAGAGTAGATTATCAGACAAATCTCTTGAGATTGATCAAAGAACTGTTGTAACTGTTATGCTCGTGTCAGGAGGATATCCCGGATCTTATGAAAAAGGGAAAACGATAAAAAATATTGAGAAAGTTAAAGACAGCATCCTGTTTTACGCCGGTGCTAGCCGGGAGGGGGACCATGTTTTTACAAACGGAGGAAGAGTAATATCAATTAGTTCTTATGGTTCGGACAAAGATCAGGCCCTTTCGAGATCCTATCAGAATGCCCGGCTAATATCGTTTGATAAAAAGCACTACCGCCATGATATAGGATTTGATCTGTAAATTGTCCAGATATGTTACTAAAAGTTTTTAAAGGTATACAACCTTCCATAATTTTCCTGATCATTATAATAGCTGTTGGTATATGGTTAAATACATTTCTAAATCCGGGAACCTCAAATTTCTTTTTTAACAAACACCCAATGCCTTTGTATGGTATTTTGACAAATTTTGTTTCTCCTGTTTCCATTTGGGGAACATTGATTACTATGACTATCTGGGTTATTCATGGCTTTTTATTAGTAAGACTGAACACCAAATTCTTTTTTATTAATGAAAGAACATATTTACCCGCTGCAATTTTTATCTTGTCCGGATGCTTTATTGCAGATCTTCAGAGTTTAAACCCGGTAATTATTGCAAGTATTTTTCTTCTCATTGCTATCGAGAGATTGATAGATTCTTACAGGAATACTAATATCTCCTTTAGTTCTTTTGATGCCGGCTTACTTATAGGAACAGGAACTCTTTTTTATTTAAATCTCGGTTTTTTTCTATTGCTTGTTTGGATCGGGTTATTGATTCTAAGGCCGGTAAACTGGCGTGAATGGGTTGTGCCAGTCCTGGGTTTCTGTACGCCGGTTTTATTAACGGCAGCAATCTATTATCTCCTTAATGGTGATCTGTCTCTTTTTATCGGGATCATTCAGGACAACATAATTCCTTTTAAATATGACATATCACAATTTCACTATTATTTCTTAGGTTATCTGGCATTAATAGTTGCTTTTGCCAGTTTTCAGATAATAAGGGATATTATCACAAAAAAAGTAAGATCACGAAAGATATTTAAGATTTTCTGGTGGGTATTTTCTATTTCTGCAATAGTGTTTTTCTTTGTTCCCTGGGCATCATTTGAAATGATAATATTCGGGTTTGTCCCATTATCATTTTTACTTACCAATTATTTCTTAAATATCAGAGTTAAATGGTTTGGTGAGCTATCATTTTTTTTATTTGCAGGAGGATTGATTTTTATTCTTTTTGCCGATAAGATTATATAAAAAAACCCGGGTACATAACCCCGGGTTACTATTTTCAGAAAAAGTAACAACTATTCATTTACAAGTGATAAAATCCCAACCGCAAAGCCTTCCTTCCCATCCTTAAAAGATATCCATATTTGATATGATCCTGTTTTATTACATTGAAAATCAAATGAATGATATATTTTCCCGCTTTGGGTAATGGAACTGGCAACTTTTTTTCCATTGTTATAAAGATAGATAACACCTTGTCCTTCAGAATCATCTGAATTACATACAGTTAACCTGTAGTGAGTGTTTTTTAGCAGGATTGCAGTGTTTTTATGAGTAGGAATGTTATCCTTCGTGTTAGCCTCAGGAAGTTTAACTACATAGTCTTTCAAATAAGTTGTTTCTCCCCCAATATCGAGGACACATTTGCCTACCAATTCAGAAGGATCCTGCGCGTTTGCTGTTCTTAAGAATGAGCAAATCGTTATGAAAGCAAATAATATTATCAATAACCGTTTCATCTGTTATAAGCCTATTAACTTGTTTCGTATTTTTTCAGTTCTTTCCATAATACTGTTCAGTTGTTCGTCCGAAATCTCCACAATACTTTTTTCATTCTGAACGATAATTAACCTTCCGTCTTTTTCAATGGTCTCAGGTTCACCAATCTCATAGGTTATGTTTATTTTATTAAATATAACATTCAGAGTTTCAAAGTCTTGAATCAGTTCATTAAATCTGGGATCTTTCTTATAAAGATTCAAAACATTGAGTAAGTCATTTAAGATTATTTTCTGTTCTCCAATTCTTTCTGATATATCAGGGTGATGGTACTCACTGGCAACCTGGGTTGCCAGGTACAGACCTTCAATCCATAAACCGGTTATCATTAACGAACTCAGATATGATCTCTGTGTTTCACGAAGATAAGAGTCCATTTCATTATAGCTACGTACAGATAAGAACATCAGAGAATCAAGATTTTGATTATTGGTTGCGAGGCGTTTAAGGGTATTGTAATCGAAGAATTGACCAACGTTAAGTTCATCAGCAAGTGTTTTGATGGCTGAAATGTATTCAATAGCAGTTGAAGTTTTTTCATACATATTAAGATAACCCAGATCAGCGCCAAATATTCCTAATTTATATGCCATCTGAAAATTTGTGTTTAAAGCGTTAACAGAGCTTGTACTGGCCAGGTATGCTTTTGAAAATGGCACATCCAGGCGATTCATTAAAGCAGCCATTTCAACCGGTGAGGCGATATTATCAACTATATCAACTAAAGCTTCCTCTGAAACCTTTATTTCCATTGCGGAAATTATACTATCCTGTTTGGCATTATTGTTTTGGTTAGAATTTTCGCCTGAAGTCTGACATGAACAGAAGATTATTATAACCAGAAAAAAGCCTTGAGCTTTCTTATACATAGTAAAATATTGGTTCTTAAAATTACTTTCCAAATATAAAAATACAATAATTAGTGCTTTATAAAAAAGAATTTGAATATTTTTCTGAGATTAATTACACCAACAGAATCAATTATTCTTTTAAGTGCTTCAAAACGTAGAGTAAAATAAAGCACTAAGGTCATGAACCAGACCACAGTGAGATTGAAATGATATGTATCGAAATACCGGCCTGCAAACCATTTACTCGGAGCAAAAAAATGTGTTCTGAAATCCAGGAAGCTTTCAGTATATGGATCCAGAAAAATTGGCTGAAATTGTTGAACAAGTTTCTGATTGTATTCTAAAATCGGATTCTTTTCAAAGGCTTTTTTTACCATTTCAGCCAGTCTCTCGTTATGATATGAATTCATTAATTCCCTGGTCTTATGTGGCTGGACTTTAAGTAGATGTTCCAAAACACGCTCTTTTTCAAGATTATTTTCAAAGAAAACGCTGTCATAGTATTTATTAAGACTGTTTAGAAAAGACCTGGTAGCAGTAGCTACATTTATACTATATGACTCCGGGGTGAATGAATCCGGATATTGAAATTTGACACTAGTAACAAGGGTCATTTCTTTTTTTATCTCATTTGCAAGTAATAATAGATTATCTGAATTTTCTTTAGTAAGTTCATCATTGTTAAAATCTTTGTTTACGAGATTCAGGACCTCATTAAGTTTTGGTAAAACATGAACCCTTTTATAATCTGCAATACTTTTCTCTTTTTCAAAATCGTAGAATATTTTTTCATATTCATTATCCTTGAATTGGGAAACCATTAAAGCTTCATATGTCCATCTGGTGGCCATCATTTCCGCAATTAAGGGTACCTTATCCACACTTCCGATATTGCGGTTCAGTTTATCAAAACTAAACATAGCCCCGCTTAGCACCATCATAGGGATTACCAACAAAGGAATAATAATATAAATCGTGATAGCAGAATTAAATGATGCGGAAATGTTTAATCCGAGTAAATTTGCAAAAGAAGCAGTAGTAAATAAAGCCAGCCAGTAAGCAAATGTCATTCCCTTGATCCCAAGGATGCTGTTTCCGATTACTACGAATAATAATGCCTGGATTGCTGAAATAATAAATAAAATCAGAATTTTTGAAAGTAAATAGCTAGTTCGACTGAGATTAAGAAACCGCTCCCGGCGAATTATTTTACGGTCTCTAAATATCTCTTCAGCACTTACAGTAAGACCAAGGAACAAGACAACAATAAGACTCATAAAAATATAAATCGGTATATTTTCATTTTCATAAAACAAATAAGTGTCTGAATTAGGATTGGCGATATACCGGATAATATATGAGAGAATAAAAGCCAGTAACGGAGCCTCCAGCAGGTTAAGTATTACATATTGTGTGTTGGATATCTTGGAAAGAAAATCACGAAAAGAGTAAATCCGGAATTGCTTTAACCGGTTAGGTATCTTGAGTGTTGATGGGGGTTTTTTCCGGATTTCAGGTATCGGTTCGGATTTGATGTTTTTTGTGCAGGCGTTTTCCCAGTTAGCAGGAGTGACTTTCCTTTTTCCTGTATATTGTCCATACTCATCAACAACCCGGGCTTCAATAATATTAAAAATAAGCTCAGGATTTACAGTTCCGCAAAAATGGCATTCTCCAATCTCGCGGTTGATTTGTTCATCCAGAGTTTTAAAATAAATAATGGCCTCAATAGGATTCCCTCTGTACACCATGTATCCACCAGTATCCAGAACGATGATATTATCAAACATTTTGAAGATATCTGACGAAGGTTGATGGATTACAATAAAAACTAATTTACCTTTTATTGTAAGTTCGCGAAGAAGATCCATAACATTTTCCGAATCGCGGGATGAAAGTCCGGATGTGGGTTCATCAACAAACAGAATAGCCGGTTCGCGAATTAATTCAAGTGCAATGTTCAGCCTTTTTCTTTGTCCGCCACTTATGATATTACTTGTTGGGGAACCAACTTTCAGATCTTTTTTCTCAAGTAAACCAAGATTATTCAGGGTTTTGTTTACAAGAGTCTTTATTTCTTCATCCGATTTATCCCTGAAGCAAAGCTTTGCATTAAAGTACAAATTCTTAAAAATTGTAAGCTCTTCAATAAGCAGATCATCTTGCGGGATGTAACCAATTATCCCTTTTAAATCTTCTGTCTCTTTCTGAATATCCTTCCCGTTTATCCTGATTTTCCCTGATGAAGGTTTTTTGAAACCGCTCAGAATATTCAATAAAGTGGTTTTCCCGGCACCGCTTGAACCCATGATGCCAACCAGTTTGCCCTGTGTCTCAGAAAAACTGATATTTCTTATACCCATTTCTCCATTTGAGAATTGATAATCCAGATTCTCAACAATATATGATATTTTTATAGTGGTATCATCAGCCATAAAACCGGACACGATATCACTGTAGTAAATAGATCTGCCTTTTGACAATCTTATGGAGCTGCCATTGGCAAAGAGAAATAAACGCTTATTTGTAATAGGAAGCCCGTTCAGAAAAATATCATCAAGCGAATCATGCTTTAGAAAATAAAGATCGACACTTCGGATCTGGAGTATGTATATTCTGCTGTCAAAGAATTCTGCTGAAATTTTTTTGCAGTTTTGACATTTCAAATCTTTATTACTAATAATCAAAATGCTTGTGCGGTCCAATTTCTCCGGCACCTGTTCTTCAACAAATGCCTGAATGTCCTCAAACTCATCTTTTGAGATATTAAAAACTTCAGCTACCGTATTGATGATATTCATCCTCTGATCAGTAAATTTTTTATCAGAGGCAACAAGTTCAAAAAGCCTTACAAGAACAATTATCTTTTGATGCTGGGTGAGTGTGCGGTTGATTTTTTTACAAATTCCAAAGATCTTTACTGAATCTCTAACAGAAGTAGGCAGGGATTTGCTTTTTAATGATTTTTCTTCTTTTAGCCCGGCAAATTCCTCAAAAAGGTTCATGTATTCATGAACAGTTTCATCATTCAACTGCTGAGTCAGAAAATTATTCACATACTCTTTCTCATTAGCTTCCACTCCGCCATCCTGTTTAACTATCAATGCGAAAAGCTGCATAAGAGCTTTGAGAATTTCTTCACTCATTATTTAGTATGTTTAAAGTTGAGTCCACTCCGAAAAGTGTAATTCTTGCCACCCTGGTACAGTCGTTCCTCCTTACAGGGCAGGCAAAGACACCCCGATACAGTCGTTCCTCCTTACGGGGCAGGCAAAAACACAAAGAGACACAAAAACTAAAGTAATGAAAATAAGCCCTTTGTGAATCTTAGTGACTTTGTGTTTTAGTGGCATTTTCTTTTTTATGACTTTTCGGAGCGGACTCAAAGTTAAAAGTAAAAAGTTTAATGTAAAGGAGCAAATTAACCTGAAACTACTACATGTTTTTAATAACAAATTTTATTATCACCGGGTTATGATCAGAATTCTGAAATGCAAGATCGTAAGTTTTTACTGATAAAATCTCCAAGTTGGGTGACAGAAGAAAAAAATCAAGAATAGTAGTTCCCGATGTTTTCTTGTTAAAAGCAGTTCTTAATGAACGGTTGGTAGGAACCTTGTTATCAAAACACCATTGCCACTGTTCCGGCAGAAAATTTATATCTATTCCTGTTAGCAGAAAATTTTCATATCCATCCGGTTTGTTGAATTTGTTGGCTGTGAGACCGGGAGGATTTTGATTCCAATCACCTCCCGCAACGATAAAATTTCCTTTTTCATATTCCCCGATCACAATATCCCTGATGAAGTCCATTTCCTGCTTTTTAAGACTTCCATCATCAAAAGCAGAATTATGGATATTCAAAAGAACAAATTCTTTACCATTGTTAAGTGGATACCGGTTAAGTAGAATACATCTGTCAAGCATAAAAACTTTCATTGGCCAGCTATACTCCCCCGGAAGATCTAATCTTACAGATTTTGATGGATTCGGTCCGCTCAAACTAAGCAATCCGGAATGAACAAAACCCATTGGAGATGTTGCCGGGAGAGGAACTAAACGCACTTTGTAATTTGGAGCAAAGAACATGAAGAATTCTTTGAATAATCCTGCAAGATGTTTTGTTTCATCAATAAAATAAGTTCTTTTAGCTTTTTTATCGACTTCCTGCAATAACATGAAATCTGGCTTACAGGTGTTACTAAGGAAATTACTTATCTCAGCAAGATTTTTCTGAGTATTTTCATTAGTAGTTCTGACTTGTTCGCCCCCATCATAGAAAAAATCCATTTTATTGCCTAATCCTGCATACCCGATATTCCAGGTTATAGTAGTTAAAGTGTCACCTGTATTTAAAGTATCAGGATGGTCGGTGTTATGGATATCGAAAGTAGCATCAGGTTTGTAATCTGTTATTGTAAAAAATGCTAAAAACAGGACAAAAAGTAAAACTAAGATGCTAATAGTGAAAAGACTGATTTTTAGAAATGTTTTCATTGATGGGAAAAGTTAAATTGGTTTATTCAGTGCCTAAAGTGCCTAAAATGCCTAAAGTTTTAAATTAATATTACTAATTTCAAATAAACTCCAATTACTAAAAAAAAAAATCAAAACAGGATTAGTCAATATATTGTTTTTGCGCCTTTCTTTTTTTGAACATTGGGATTTAATATTTATTTGTTATTTGGTATTTGTCATTTGGAATTTTGCGTAGTTCTTTATTATCCATCTTAAATATCTTTAGACACTCTTAACTTTAGTTCACTTTAAGTACTGATTAGTTACAAATTGGTTTATTGAATTATTTCTTTTCAATTTTCCTGATATCCAGCAATACCTCTGTATGCTCATTACAGTTATTAATAATAAGTAAAATATGTTCTGCAACCTCTTGAGGTTTAGAAAGTATGCCAAATTCTTTATAAGAAATAAAATCTCCTACATTTTTAAAATCTTTATGCCTTGTTTTCCTGATCATTTTTTGCATATTTGTTTCAACAAATCCCGGAGCCAAAGAGAAAACATTTATTCGTTTTGCAGGATCAATATCTTTCTGTTCTTCAGCAATTACCCGTGCATACATATCTAATGCTGCTTTTGATGAACAATAATTACTCAATGATGGTTGAGGATTTCTTCCTGCCGAGGAACCAATATTAAGAATTATTTTTTTGCAGCGTTGATCCTGAAATGTTGAAATGAATTTATTCATAAGTATTGCTGGTGCAATTGAATTTACATTAAACCCCATAGTAATTTCTTCCAGGTCAAACCGTCCAACCTGCCTGATTTTCCCAAGGATACCGGCATTATTAATAAGTACAATTGATTCAGCATCTTTGTGTTGACGGAAAGTGAAATTTCTCACTTCCTCAATATCAGCTAAATCAAGTGTTATTTGTTCAAAATTACTATGTGCAATAGCTTCACTACGGCTTATGCCATAAATAAAATTGTTTTCGTTATTTAAAATATTTTCAGCTAATGCTCTTCCAATTCCTCTACTGGCACCGGTTATGTAATAATAATTCATAAAAGATATTTTGTTATATTCAGCTAAATACTATTTGAAGCTCCACGAAATTATATAAAAATATTAAGTTATCTCATAAAAAATATTTTAATACCTTTATTAAACAAGATTGAGCCTACTTCGAAAAGTATTTTTTTGCCAGAAAGACACAAAGGCACAAAGATACACAAAAGATAAGGTAGAGAAAATAAGCACTTTGTGAATCTTAGTGACTTGGTGATTTAGTGGCATTTTCTTTTTTTGGCTTTTCGGAGTGGACTCAAGATTTATTGTATTTCCTAATTGACATAATAATTTATTATTTTAGTAAGATAAAGATAATCTATGACCAGAAATTTAATAATTCCATTAATTACCTTCATCCTGTTCCTTTCAGCTTTTATTCCGGAGAAAGATAACATATCTAATTCTCTTTCGCATGATCCGAATTCAAGGACCGATACTTTTAATGTAGTTCATTATACTATTAATCTAATAGTCCCTGATATAAAAGATAAACAGGTTTATGGGATAGTCGATTTACAGATTCAACCTCTGATCAAAGATATAGATACTATTACCCTCGATCTGTTTGGGTTCAGTGTAGATTCTATCTGGATAGAGAATGAGACAATTATCAATTTTTCATATGATGGCCGGTTTATTGATATCCCGGTTAAGGATGAAATACATTCAAAATCTTCGGTGGTTATGTCTGTTTTTTATCATGGGACTCCCTCCACCGATCCGGGATGGGGTGGTTTTTATTTTAAGGATAATGTGGCTTATAATATGGGTGTTGGCATGAAATCCTATCCACATGGAGTAGGGCGGTACTGGTATCCTTGTGTTGACAACTTTGTTGACAGGGCTACTTATGATTATTTTATAAGAGTTCCGGAAAACTATACAGCAGTTTGCCCGGGTGAACTGAAGGAAACTTATTTGCATAATGATAATTCAATTACATGGCATTGGTTTCTTGAAGATAATATACCCACTTACCTCTCATCTGTGGCAATTTCAGAATATGAAGTTATCAGAGACACACTTAAGGGGATAGAAAGAATGATCCCGTCTTCAGTATATATAAGACCGGATTTGAAAAACAAAGCAGATTCATCTTTTTCAGAAATAGAGAAATACCTTGCTGTACTGGAGAATTATTTTGGACCATACAGATGGCAAAGAGTGGGATATGTTGGTGTCCCGTTTTCGGGAGGGGCAATGGAACACGCTACAAATATTGCTATATCTGAATCAACTATTACCGGCAACCACAGATTTGAAACACTCTATTTCCACGAACTGGCACATAGTTGGTTTGGAAATATGGTAACCTGTCGTACTTCCGGGGATATGTGGTTAAATGAAGGATGGGCTAGTTATTGTGAAGCTTTGTTTATAGATCATAAGTACGGGAAAGAAAAGTTTATGGATTATATAAGGGATAATCATTATAAGGTGTTGATGTATGCCCATCTTCGGGATAATGGAATGCGTGCGGTTTATGGTATTCCAAAAGAATTTACATACGGTAGTACAGTATATGATAAAGGATCAGATGTTGTTCATACACTCAGAAATTACCTGGGTGATGATAAATTCTTCCCGGCTGTCAGGAAATATTTGGATAAATATGCATTCAATGATGCTTCTACAGAGGATTTGAAAAACATACTGAGTGATCAGACGGAAACCAACCTTGATGATTTTTTCAAAAGCTGGATATATTCACCCGGATTTACTCATTTTTCCATTGATACATTCATGGTTCACAGAAATGAGAATAGTTATGATGTTAATGTAGTAATTGAACAAAAACTAAAAGGAGGTGATGAATTATACAATTTGAACCGGATTGAAATAACATTCATGAATGATATCTGGGAAAAGGAAGCGGCACTATTTGGTTTTTCCGGCAGGAAAGGAGAAAATCATTTTGAACTTCCATTTAAACCAACTATCGTTTTACTTGATATTGAAGAAAAGGTTTCTGATGCCATCACCGGTTATACACGTGTTTTGAAAGAAACCGGCGAATACGAATTCGATGCTTCATTTTTTAGACAATCAGTAAAACAGATAACAGATTCTGCCTTGCTCAGGGTTGAATACCACTGGGTGACACCTGATACAATAAAAAGTAAAGAATTTAATGGAAAATTCCTGACGAATGGATACTGGTCTGTTAATGGAATTTTCCCT
>DAOVLD010000215.1 GCA_030631445.1 Bacteroidota bacterium | reverse complement strand
TCCCAAGCTTGCTAAACGTGCAGGACTACTGCATGATATTGGCAAAGTACCAGATGATGAGCCTGAATTGCCACATGCTGTTTTCGGAATGAAATTAGCAGAAAAGCTTAAGGAGAAACCTGACATTTGCAATGCCATTGGCGCACATCACGATGAAACTGAAATGACAACACTTATTGCACCTATTGTCCAGGTTTGTGATGCTATTTCCGGTGCAAGACCAGGGGCAAGAAGAGAAGTTGTTGAATCATATATTAAGCGCCTGAAAGATCTTGAATCACTTGCGTTAAACTATCCGGGTGTAACGAAAACTTATGCTATACAAGCAGGACGAGAATTACGCGTTATTGTTGGTGCTGACAAAACCACTGATAAAGATGCGGAGAACCTGTCGTATGAAATAGCCCAGAAGATACAGGATGAGATGACTTATCCCGGTCAGGTTAAAATTACTGTTATACGCGAAACCCGGGCAGTGAATTATGCGAAATAGTTGTGGTTTGAAGATTGTTTGAGGTTTGAAGATGTTTGAGGTTTGAAGATGTTTGAGGTTTGAAGAATGTTTGAGGTTTGAAGAATGTTTGAGGTTTGAAGATGTTTGAGGTTAAAGATAGTTTAAGGTAAAAAGATGGTTTAAGGTTTCAGAAACATGTAACTTGAAACATGTAACTTGAAACATGAAACAATATGTCAACAATTAAACAATTTGAAGATTTAGAAATATGGCAATCAGCCAGAATATTATGCCAGGATATTCATAATATAATAACAACAACATCTTTAAACAACGATTATAAATTGCGTGATCAAATAAATAGCTCCTCAGGGTCAATTATGGATAATATAGCTGAGGGATTTGAACGGAACGGAAAAAATGAATTCAGACAATTTTTGTCTATAGCGAAAGGTTCATGCGGAGAAACACGTTCACAATTATATAGAGTTTTTGACAAAAAATATATCAATCAAAAAAAATTCGAAGAAATAAAAGAGAAAACAATTGTTTTAAGTAAAAAGCTAAATTCGTTTATAAATTATTTGAATAGATCAAACTATGATGGAACAAAGTATAAAAAATAGTTTTATGTTTCATTTACAAGTTAAAACCTGAAACTTTGAAACCTGAAACCTGAAACTCTTTTTAACCTGAAACCTGAAACTTTATTTAACCTGAAACCTGAAACTTCTTCTAACCTGAAACCTATTTATGATAAAAGTCTTAAATATTGTAGGAGCCAGACCACAGATAATAAAGGCTTCTGCGATCAGCCGGACGATAAAAGAGAGATATTCCGATAAATTTGAAGAAATTATCGTCCATACAGGTCAACACTACGATAAGGAATTATCTTCTGTTTTCTTTGATGAACTCCATATTCCAAAGCCACACCACAATTTAAGGGTAGGTTCAGCAAGACATTCCAAACAGACAGCATCTATGATGATAGGGCTTGAGGATTTACTCCTGAAGATACAACCAAATTGTGTTATTGTGTATGGCGACACAAATTCCACTCTTGCCGGGGCATTGGCAGCTTCAAAACTTCATTATCCTGTTGTTCATATTGAAGCCGGATTAAGATCTTTTAACAAAAATATGCCTGAAGAGATAAACAGGATCGTGTGTGATCATGTGTCCACCTTATTGTTCTCACCAACCAATGCAGGGTTTAAGAACCTGATAAGGGAAGGATTCAGACCTGAGAATAGTCCTCCCTATACAATTGATAATCCCAAAATTTTTCATTCAGGAGATATCATGTACGATAACAGTCTGTTTTACGGTGATCTGGCTGAAAAAAAGAAAAAATTACTGACTAAAATTGGAGTCAAACCAGGTGAATTTATCCTGGCTACTTTGCACAGGGACAATAATACCGATATACTTGAAAGATTAAGATCCATTTTTGAAGCCTTTTTAATGATTGCCAGGGGACAGAATATTCCTGTTGTGTTACCGTTACACCCAAGGACCACCCTGGCACTGGAAAAGAACCTGTCAAATGGATTATTTAATGAGGTTAAAAAAGAGCCATTATTGAAGTTGATGCCACCGGTTTCTTTTTTAGATATCATATTGTTGGAAAAGAACGCCAGACTCATTATGACAGACTCGGGCGGTATCCAGAAGGAAGCTCATTTTTTCAGAAAGCCCTGTATCATTTTCAGGAAGGAAACAGAGTGGGTTGAATTGGTGAAAAATAAAACATCAGTTTTGGTTGATGCGGATAAGGAGAAGATAATCAAAGCCGTAACAGATTTTGGTAAAAAGAAGAAAGATATGAACTACCCGAAATTCTATGGGGATGGCAAAACAACCGGATTTATTTGTGAGGAGTTGGTGAAAAACTTTGGATAAACAAACTGATTTTTAACAGGATTTATCTATTCAATATTCTTAAATTTGGGCGTAATTTTTTCAGCCTGCCTAGTTCCAGCATGGGACTGAGTGGGCGGAGCCATGGGAAGAGTGAAGATGAGAAAAGGAGAATAAGAGAAGAGGAGAAAAGAAGTAAAAAGTATGTAGTAGAAAGTAAGTAGTAAGTAGACTGGCCTTGAATCTTGAACTTTGAACCTTGAACCTTGAACTCTTCTCTTAACCCGTAACTCGTAACACGTAACCCGTAACGTCTTTAACCATGAAAATACTTATCACAGGAACAGCTGGGTTCATCGGTTTTCACCTTGCTAAAAAATTACTTGACGGGGGAAATACAGTCGTTGGGATGGATAATATTAACGATTATTACGATCAAAAGTTGAAATTTGCCAGGTTGGCGGAAACCGGTATTGAAAAGGCAGAGATAGAGTGGAATAAGCCGGTAAAAAGCCATAATTATCCCAAATACACATTTTACCGTACCAATCTGGAGGACCGGGAGGCAATGGGATCCCTTTTCAGGGAAGAACAATTTGACAGGGTAGTTCATCTGGCTGCCCAGGCAGGGGTGAGGTATAGTCTGGAGAATCCACATGCCTACATAAATTGTAATCTGGTTGGCTTTATGAATATTCTTGAGAGCTGCAGGCATAATGCAGTAAAGCACCTGGTGTATGCCAGCAGTTCCAGTATTTATGGACTGAACAAATCCATGCCTTTTTCGGTGCACGACAATGTTGATCACCCGGTAAGTCTTTATGCAGCAACGAAAAAGAGCAACGAACTAATGGCGCATACATACAGTCATCTTTACGGTCTTCCTACTACCGGTTTGCGCTTTTTTACAGTTTATGGTCCATGGGGGAGGCCGGATATGGCGTTATTCATATTTACTGAAAAGATAATGAAGGGAGAGCAGATTGATGTTTATAATCATGGAAAGATGGAACGTGATTTTACCTACATTGATGATATCATAGAAGGGGTGATCAGGGTGTTGAATAAACCTCCTGAAGGCAATTCTGACTGGGATCCAATGCAACCTGATCCCGCTACTTCACCGGCACCATACAAAATGTATGATATTGGCAACAACAATCCGGTAAAGCTGATGGATTTTGTGCATGCTATTGAAGAGGCAACAGGGAAAAAGGCAAAGATCAACTACATGCCTATTCAGCCCGGGGATGTTGAGAAAACCTGGGCTGATGTTAAAGACTTAATTCAACATTTTGGTTATAAACCCGATACTGAAATAGAGGAAGGAGTGAGGAGATTTGTTGAATGGTATCAGGAGGGATATTAGGCAGATGCTACACAATTTAATTGGAAGAGTTTATTTGTTGATGAGTTTATTTGTAAAGAAAGAATATACTTGTAAACTTATAAACTCCTAAACTTATAAACTCCTAAACTTATAAACTCCTAAACTTATAAACTCTTCATCCTATGTACGTTTATTTGTTTATTTGTTGATGAGTTTA
>DAOVLD010000059.1 GCA_030631445.1 Bacteroidota bacterium | reverse complement strand
CTCAAATTTCACCCCGACACGGTCATTCTTCCCTGCGGGGCAGGCAGGGCAAGTGTCGCATTTCACGGGGCAGGCAAATTAACGAATTAACAAATCAACCAAATAACAAATGAAAACTTATTACCCGGCATTTTTCCTGTTCCTCCTTCTTATTTCAACGGGGTTCTCACAGGATGTAAATAAAGTTGAATATTCCGAGAGAGTTGGTAGCATGATACTGATAGGAGAATGTAATCGCAATGCATTTACCATGGAACCATTTCAGGAATGGTACGATTTTGAATATGAGGAATATACACCTGAACAAAGTGTTATTGAGAAACTTAAAAAACAGATCAATGATGTATTGCGGATAAAGATAGTTATGGGTTCATGGTGTTCTGATAGTCAGAGGGAAGTACCCAGGTTCTACAGGATTATGGATGATGCGGGTATACCGGATGAAAAAGTGGAACTGATAAGTGTTAACAGGGATAAGATGGTTCCAGGAATGGACATAAGTGCACTCAAAATTGAAAGAGTTCCTACCTTTATTGTTTATGATGGAATAAAGGAGCTGGGCAGAATTATTGAAACTCCTGCTGAAACATTAGAGGAAGACCTTCTCAGGATATTAGTTAAAAAACCGTTGCACGAACCTGAGTAAATGTAAATTTACCCTCAAATACTTGATAATCTATCCAAGAATGTTTTAAATTTGTATCATATATCCAAAAGCATGAACAGACAACCCAAATATATTCCGTTTTATACCCGCAATGGGAAATGCCTGTTTGAATGCTGGATCTTCTATTAGAGAATATTTCCCGGAGCATTCCTCTCTTTCTGTATCCATTTTAACATTAAATCAATCTTAACTGTTTCTCTTGTACAACAAGTGTTGCCGGGTTTAACTTTAATTTAGGGAAATTGACCATTTGCCAACTGCCAACTGTTTTTAAATTTTTTTATGAAAGGTCTGATCTTTGACATAAAAAGACTTGCACTGCATGATGGTCCCGGGATCAGGACAACTGTATTCCTTAAGGGGTGTCCTTTAAATTGCAGGTGGTGTCATAACCCGGAAAGCAGGTGTTTTGACACTGAGTTATATATGCATGTTGATAAACTGGAGGGAAAGGTTTTTAAAAAACAAAAAGAAATAGGTTATTGGATGACAGTTAATGAAGCGATGAAGGAGATTGAAAAGGATAAGATCTTCTTTGAGGAATCAGGAGGTGGAGTGACATTCTCAGGAGGAGAACCATTTGCTCAATATGAATTCTTAACCGGTTTGCTTACTGCTTGCAGGAACAGGAGTATTCACACTGCTTTAGATACAACCGGCTATATAAAGAGAGAACAACTTAAAAATGTTTATAAACTGGTTGATCTGTTTCTTTATGACCTGAAACATATGGATGATAAATTACATAAAAAATTTACAGGTGTTTCTAATAAGCTTATTATTGAGAACCTTGAATGGTTATCAAACAGAAAGAGGAATATAAAAATTCGTTTTCCAGTTGTGCCGGGTTATAATGATTCTGAAAAAAATATTGACCTGATGAGAGCCTTACTTGAAGAATTATATCCGGATGTGAAACATATTGATCTGCTCCCTTATCATAAAATGGCAAGCAGTAAAGCTGAGCGGCTTGGATTAAAACAACAAGTATACGAGATTGAAGAGCCTGATGCTTTTAAATTAGGATCTATAAGAAAGAAGTTTGAAGAAACCGGTTTTGTTGTAGGGATTGGTGGATGAGAAAGAATAGAACACGGATGACACCCCGATACACTTCGCTATGGGGCAGGCGGATATTACAGATAATCACGGGTTAGATACAAGATACAAGATACAAGATGAATGAAAGGGTTAGAAAATTAAGAGAGCAAAGTCTGAATGCTATAAACCGTTTATCGCATGAAAGAGCTGTTTTGGTGACTGATTATTATCAGAATCAAAATACCCAGGGTTTGTCAAAACCTGTTGAACGGGCAAACCTCTTTGAATATATTTTAATGAAAAAAAATATATGTATTAATGATTTTGAATTGATAGTAGGAGAGAGAGGTCCTGCACCTAAAGCAACTCCTACCTATCCTGAGATTACGTTACATTCCCTCAAAGATCTGGATATTCTTGATTCCAGACCAAAAGTTTCATTTAGGGTTGACGAAAAGACACGGAAGATATACAAAGAACAGATCATTCCGTTCTGGAAAGGAAATACTAACCGCGACAGGATAATGCAGAATATGGATAAAGAGTGGTTGAATGCATATGAAGCCGGTGTTTTTACTGAATTCCAGGAACAACGGGCTCCCGGACATACTGTACTAGGAAAAAAGATATACAGTCAGGGAATGATTGATATTCAGAAAGAGATAAGGGAGCAGATAGAAAAACTGGATTATTATAAAGACAAGGATGCGTATGATCGCAGAGAGGAACTTAAAGCAATGGATGTTGTTGCCGGTGCCTTAATTATGTTTGCTGAAAGGCATGTGGCTAAGCTTACTAAACTGGCTGCAAATGAGCAGGATAGTAAGCGAAAAGAGGAGTTGGAAAAAATGGTTGCAGTTTGCAGAAAAGTTCCGGCAAATGCTCCCGAAACATTTCATGAAGCTTTACAATATTACTGGTTTGTTCACCTGGGAGTGATCACTGAACTTAATCCGTGGGATTCTTTTAATCCGGGCAGACTCGATCAGCACCTTTACCCATTTTATAAGAAAGGATTGAATGAGGGCAGCTTAGATACAGAAAAAGCAACCGAACTGCTGCAATGTTTCTGGGTAAAATTTAATAATCATCCTTCACCTCCCAAGATAGGAGTAACAGCTCAGGAAAGTAATACATATACTGATTTTACACTGATCAACCTGGGGGGATTGAAAGAAGATGGTTCTGATGCAGTAAATGAACTTAGTTACCTGATATTGGATGTTATTGAGGAGATGCGAATACTCCAGCCCTCATCAATGGTACAACTGAGCAAAAAGAACCCTGATAAATTTATCCATAGAGCGCTTAAGATCATTAAAACCGGGTTTGGTCAGCCATCGGTTTTTAATACTGATGCAATTATTAAGGAGCTTGTTCGCCAGGGGAAATCAGTTGAAGATGCTCGTAATGGAGGTGCCAGCGGATGTGTTGAGTCCGGAGCTTTTGGTACGGAGGCATATTTTCTAACGGGCTATTTTAACTTTAATAAGGTACTTGAGATAACTCTGAACAACGGAACGGATCCTGTTACAGGGAAACAGATCGGTATCCAAACGGGAGATCCAACAAAATTCAGGTCGTTTGATCAATTAATAGAGGCATGGAAAAAACAGTTAAACCGGTTTATCGATATCAAGATAAAGGGAAACAATATTATTGAGAAAATTAATGCCGGCTTTATGCCTGTACCATTCCTTTCTGTCCTGATTGATGATTGCATTAAGAATGGAAAGGACTATAATGCAGGAGGGGCAAGGTATAATACAAGCTATATCCAGGGTGTTGGTCTGGGTAGTATTACCGATAATCTTACCTCTGTCCGGTATCATGTTTTTGATAAGAAAGATATAGCAATGGCTGAGCTGTTAAAAGCTTTGAAAGCCAATTACCGGGGATTTGATGAATTAAGGCATAAACTGGTTTATGAAACCCCCAAGTTTGGTAATGATGATGAATATACCGACCGGCAGGCAGTAATAGTTTTTGACTGTTTTTATGATGCGGTGAATGGCAGACCCACTGCCCGTGGAGGAGAATTCAGGATCAACATGTTACCAACCACAAGCCATATTTACTTCGGAAGTGTTATCGGTGCAATGCCCGACGGGAGAAAAGCAGGTAAACCTGTTTCTGAAGGAATATCACCTGTTCAGGGTGCCGATATTAAGGGCCCCACTGCTGTAATAAAATCGGTAGCAAGGATAGATCACATTAAAACCGGAGGCACATTGCTTAACCAGAAATTCTCTCCCGTTTTTTTTAATACTGAAGCAAATATTGTCAAACTCGGAAATCTTATCCGTGCCTATTTTCGAATGGATGGTCATCATATCCAGTTTAATGTGGTTGATGCGGAAACCCTGAAAGATGCACAGAAAAATCCTGAGAATTACCGTGACCTGATTGTAAGGGTGGCAGGGTACAGTGATTATTTCAATGATTTAGGAGAAGACCTGCAAAACGAGATCATCAGCAGGACGGAACATAGGATGTAAGTGTAGGAAAGAAGGCAACAGGCAGAGGGCTGAAGGCAGATGGAAGAAGGAAACGGTAAGGATTTTGAGAAATTCAAGGTTATAATAACGGTTATTATAAAACTAGCACCATGCTTCAGCATGGTGTAAATAAGCACATTAAGGCAATGTATTAGTCAGCTTCAGCTGACTTTCAAATTAAAAACAACTATTTGGTATTACATTCACATAGAAAAAACCGGATTCACCTGATTTGATCAACAAAAGATCACATTGGGATAGTAATGATTAACGTCCTGGCAAAAGTACGCTAAAGCGCACTATTCCAAACGGAAACACTCCTCAATACACCGTGCTGAAGCATGGTGCTTATTTTTGAAATTCTCAAACCACCGTCAGGGTTTATAACCGCTGACGGGGTTTTAGAATCGTTAACACGCGTTAGTTTACAATAAGCGGTCAGACCGGTGGGAAAAGGGATATAGCGTATTTAAAATTCCGGAGATAAGCAGAAGCAGAATGCTGAAGTAATTAACAACCGGTCAGACCGGTGAAACTTTTATAAACCCGAAATATTATGTGCGGGAAACAGGAGCGTATGGGGAAGAGGCGCACTGGATACGGTTATCCCGGAATCAGCCACCTCAATTGTATGCTGGCCGTTTTATTTCTCTTCCTTTATGAAGATTATTCTGTTTCAATATAGTTTTCCTCAATTGCATTAATAATATTTATCGTTGTATTAATTGCTTTCAAGATATCAAATTTTAACATATTGCTAAACACATTTGAGTATCTTTTCCATTCTTCATCTGATTTTGTTTTCAAATGAATAAACTCTTTTCTGTGTTTATATAATTCATTTATGATTTCTAATTCCTTGGTTCTAGTGCTCCAAAAATTCGCTTGATTAATTGCTTTCGGCAGAACTTGTTCTAGTTTATCCTTAAACGGAATATTATCTTCAATTTTTTTGTGATTATATCTTTTAACTTTTTCTTTCTCTATTTTTTCAAAAATAAAATCATTTGGTATTACTTGGTTCATAAAATTTTCCAATGTACTTACGAGCATAATTATACTTGCTATTCTCGCTTTAATGTAATCAGTATAACACTCATGAGTATATCCGGGTTCAAACTCCAAAAGATATAAATTTGAATCATTATCCTGTTTGCCACATTTAGGGAAGTCCTCTGACTTTCTTTGTTCAGCTAATTCGTATAATTCTAATGCCGTGGTCAAATATAAATGGGCTGGGCTAGGTAATGCAGATAGATACTTTTTCCCCTTATGCTCTACACCCAAAAATTGACAAACTCGATTCTCACCATTGGGATGTTCTACTATTGCAATAAAATTATTAGATTTGGGTAAATAATGATTATTTCCCTTTTCTGATTTTGCCTTAACATCGCGATTGAATGCTTCCTCTGTAATTTTCAGGTAAGTTTGTGCAGGTATTTTAATTTTCATCATTAATCATTTTCCATGTTTGTTTTTTTCGGCTTGCATACAATGTTTTGCAATATGGCATGAAGCGGAGTGCGAGTGATTTCGTTATCAAACCGTGATGAAGCCGAAACGGACTAATACCACTCCAAATCAGCACTTTACTGCTTTTTCTTTTTTTACTAATCTTCAACAACTTTAAGTACACTATCAAAGTCAATCCCGATTGGTGTATACTCAATTGTGCTTCTAGTCCAAGCCATTGCAGTACCATTAGCTGCATAAACAGTATTATCTTTTATCCAAAAAGCAGCTTGTGGTGTACCACTGGTATAACCCATAATTGCTAAACCTCCGTCTAAAGAATCAACTTTAAAAGTTAATTTACCTTTGTAATTAGGAACAAGCAAGTTTTCAATTCTTGCTATCTCTGACTTGTAATTTGGTTTACTTTCACTTGTACTATTTGTACAATATGCAAATAATGTGAGTATTAAAATGACAGATACAGAATAAGTAATTTTTTTCATGATGTTTAGTTTATTGTTTTTAGTAATTATTTAAACCACATAGTTGTAGTGCGTTTTTTTATTCATTAAATTTCAATTGTTCACATCGTACTTTATTTCCTTCAAATATAATTATGCAACTAAATTTTGCTCTAATTGTGGCACCAAAACTATTCTGACTATCAACCCAAGATTCAATCCTGTATTTTCCACCACCTAAATTAGTTATATGTTGGTCTTTTTCCGAAACACCTGGAAAATCAGCCGTACTAGGTGATTTTAGATTTTGTTTTACGAAATCTTCTGCATAGCTATATGCTACAAATTTATTTGTTGAAGAAGAACTATTTGACGAAGAATCATTTTCAACTGAACCAATATAAGCAATGTAAAAAATTATCATTAAAACAGCGATTATGATTATCCAAGTTAAAAACGCACTATTTTTTTTTTGGTTTTTTAACTTGAGATTTCACAATTTTCTCTTTTCCTTTTAATTGAAATCCGCAATGTGGACAAAACAATACAGAGTCGCTTACTTCCTTTTTGCATTTAGGGCAATTTATCAATGTCATATTGTTTAGATTTTAAGGTTACTGAACTTGTTTATTTAGATGTACAACACTTTATTGCATGTAACCTGTTTTTTAAATACTTTTTTAAAATTAATTTTCTATTATCACCTTTTTCTCGTTCTATGATTTTAATTTCAGCATTTTTTATATCTAAATAACACTGTTGAATTTTAATTTCTTTATCTTTAATTAAATTACTTATAGAACAAAGATATTTATCTGGTGTATATATTCCTAAATAAATGGTTTTCAAACTATTCTTAATCGAAAGCATCCCATCAAACTTATGAGATAGAAAAACAAGTCTTTTTTCATCCTCTAGTTTCCAATAATTAGATTTTTTAAAATATAGCCAGTCATAATGACTGTTAATAAAATTATTTAGTGCACATTCATAACTTTCATTATTGTTTCGATTGAATTGTGGTTTATTGATGTCTCTGAAATTATTATATTTAATATCATCAAAATATTTCTTATATTTAGTAAGTATAGTTCGATTTTCATCAATAAATTCTTGTTCATCTATTTCTAAACAAATGCCTTCATGTTTATCTCCATAATGAGTCCACATTAATTCATTTTTAAATCCTGAACTTTCCTTTGTAAAACATATAATTTTCACATTTCTTCTTAAATCATACCCTATCTGAAATTGTTTTTTAATCAAATCCTCATTGTCATTATTTCTCACATTTCTACCACTAAATGCCCATACATATGTTTCACGAGGATCATTCATGAGAAAAAAACTATTTGCTCTTAATTTAAAGTCTGGAAGAATTTTTTTAATTGCTGTCTTACGTTTGGTAAAATGAAATAGTTTACTCATTGATGTGTTTTTATGGCAATTTATCTGTATATATTGTAAATCCCTGCCAAAATCAGAAATAAGTCATATAGTTATAACCAGTAAAAATTTAGAATTCTACAAGTTACAAATAATTTGGAAATTTATGCATTAAAGAGAATATTAAGGACATATATGAATTTTTGGAGAAATGCACCTTATAGTCTAACTTGAATTCAACCCGCTCCGGGGTTGCTGTTGACTTATATGCTATAACCACAGACGTTACTGTGGCTATTTGAATTAGACACCCTCCGGGGTCTTTTTCTTGTTTTTAGCAGTGACATATTTCCTAAAGGGGTCGAATTCGACATATTTAAATTCAGATTGTGTAAGGTCTCCCAAGAACAACCGGAATGCCAAAGAAATTAACTGTCATGAACTTTACGGAAAGCCTGGAGAGATTGCTTCACTACGTTCGCAAAATCCATATACTTATTATGCTTTAACGGTATGTATGAATTTTTGTTAGTATTTAGAGTTGTGTTGCCGGGAATGCAGTGTCGCAGTTGCAGGAAATCATTAAGTAGTCGTTAAGGGAAAGATTTTGATCCATAATAATGCTTTGTCCACCGTAACGCAGTGAAGGTAGGCTTTGTCCCGAAGGATGTAGCTTTAACCGGATTTTAATGGGTGAAAAAGGATTTTGCGGTGTAAGCGAATGAAACTCACTGCACAAATTTCTCAACAGATAAAAAAAGACTATCTTTGATATTATGATGACAAAGCAAGATTATATTAATTTCTGGATTGAGCAGGCCGAAGATGATTGGACTGCTGTAGATACCTTGTTT
>DAOVLD010000029.1 GCA_030631445.1 Bacteroidota bacterium | reverse complement strand
CTGAATATCAGGGAGTATATGTATTAATAAAGATATTGTTGATGAAATTTATGCTTGTTGATATACTGACGCTAAAGTATCTATTTGTTTTTATTTTATATTGTGTATTTGTTTTAAATGGCACTCCGCAATCAAGTGATAGAACTTCTTATTTTCCAGAAATCGATATAATTGATTCTAACAATCCAGCTCCTGGATATTTATTTATATCTGCACCACTAATTAACGAAATTCCAGGTGTTTCGTATATTGCTATTATTGACAACTTTGGCACACCTGTCTTTTTTCGTTTAATGAATTCCTCCTCTTGGGAAATGTCTTTGCAACCAGATGATAGGATTGCATATTTTTCTGGCAATCCTACAAAGTTTTTTTTATGAATAATAAATTGGAAATTGTTGATAGTATAACAACTCAAAATTACGTACTGGATAAACATGATTTTGAAATTTCTGATTCTGGGAATATAATCTTATTGGGAAGGTCTTTCAGAACTGTAGATATGAGTACAATTGTTGATGGTGAAAATTCAGCAGCGACAGTATATGATGTAGTTATTCAAGAATTTGATAAAAACAAGAATTTGCTTTATATATGGAATAGTGCAGATTACTTCAAAATTACAGATGCAAATGAAGAGTCACCTTTCATTGATTTTACTGCTTCGGTAATAGATTATGTGCATGCCAATAGTATAACAATAGATTCTGATACAAGTTTGCTTCTTTCGTGTCGCCACACGGATAAGATAACAAAAATTAATAGACGGACAGGCAATGTTATTTGGAGGCTGGGAGGTAGAAATAACGATTTTTCTTATAATCATAACTGGTATAATTATAGTGTAATCGACACAAGGTTAATACTAAGAATCTTCTTTGGGGTTACTTCAAAATTATTTCAAAATTTAGCAAATTCAGAATATTAAGAAAATTATTTTGCCATAAAATTAAATAAATTTAATCATTCCCGACGTAGTGAAACGGAGATCGGGAACCGATGACCAAATGGATGAGCTCAATCCAAAGTTAATTCATAGTTGCCTGATTGTTAGATGCATGATTTCCGGGTCTTCACTTCATTTCGCCCGGAATAATGTAAATATATGCACATAACAGCACAACACGTTCCTTAATGAACCTGAATTATGAGGACAGCATATTCCGGCAACGTTTTGATTTAGCCATGCATTTTCATGTTTTACATGATGTTTACAGGTATAATATGTAGTTAATGTTCACTATATTTGTGTTATTGGATTCACGAAATTGTTTACTAAAAGTTTACATATGAAAAAGAAATCTCCAGTCTTTATTTTCATATTCATAATCATGTTATTTGATGAACCGGAAATGAATGCACAAACTACCGGTTTAATGGATTTTTTCCCCGGAATTATAATCACTGAGTCGAATAACCCATCACCGGGATATTTTCTGATTGCTACCAAAAAATACAGTAATGATAATGGTTCCAACTATATAGCTATTATTGATAATTATGGAACACCAGTATATTTCAGGCTGCAGGATGGAAAAGCTGCATGTATAAGCACAAAATTGAAGGATCATTTTATATATAATGAGGGAGTTCCGAAACAATTTCATGTTTTTGACACTATGTTCCATATTGTTGACACTCTGATTACTGAGGGGTACAAACTTGATGGACATGATTTTGATATGGATGCAAATGGACATATGCTGCTTTTGGGTAATGAAAATGTAACTATGGATATGACACAATATGGTGGCCCTGATGATGCAACAATAAGGGACAAGGTGATTCAGGAATTTGATGCAAATAAAAACCTGCTATACACCTGGAAAGCATTGGAGCATTTTGAAATTACCGATGCAAACGAAGAATCACCATATGTTGATCTTACTGCAAACACAATAGATTATCTCCATGCAAACTCGCTTGCTTTTGATTCTGATACAAGCTTTTTGCTTTCATGCAGGCATTTTGATGAGATAACCAAGATTGACAGACGAACAGGGGATATTATATGGAGACTGGGTGGGAAAAACAATCAGTTTAATTTTGTTAATGATACATTGAAATTTTCCCATCCACATACCATAAGGAAACTGTCAGATGGAAGTATTATGTTGTTTGATAATGGTAATCTGCATGCGCCACAGTTTTCAAGTGTGGTTATTTATGAACTTGATGAAATAAACAAAACAGCAACCTTAATTAGAAGGCAAAGGCATGATCCTGAAGTTTACGCTGACCATGGCGGAGGTGAACAAATGCTTGAAAACGGGAATCTGTTGGTGTATTGGGGAGAGGAGTTACCCTCTTTTACAGAATATCATCCGGATGGCTCTGTCGCCCTGGAAATGGATTTTTCACAACATAGCTTCAGTAACCGTATAGCAAAATCAGATTGGAACCATAAAGTGTTTGTTACAGGAACAGACAGTGTTTATTATGGTATGTGGGATGGTTATACTGAAAATCCTTACCTGCTTACATTACATAATAATACAGATTCAATACTTAAAATTACAAGCTATTCAACCCATACTGACCATTTTACAGTTGAGGAGACCCTGCCAGTTGATATTCCGGCCAGGGGAGAAACTGTTCTCACACTAATATATTTTCCGCAAACTGCGCAAACAGGCTTCATTCAGGATATTTTAACTCTGAATTCAGAATACCCTGATGTGTTGATTGCCCAGCAGGTGGTCCTTCAGGGATCAAAAGAGGACAATCAAAGCCCAACAGCAATTATAATGCCCGATTCCTCAAATGTTCCGGTTAACGCAATTATTAGTGTCAACTTCAGTGAACCGGTTAGAAACCTGGACAATACTGAGCTTGACTATAAAAATGTTGATGACCTTTTTATTTTTAAAAAGAATGACATAAATGGTGCTGATATCCCATACGATGCTATTGTTAATACTGAAAAGACCCAAATTGAAATTGTACCGCTCAATTCACTTGATGATGATCAGGTGTATTACATACTTGTTGACGCTGTTTTTGAGGACTATTCAGACAATGTAATTACACCTTCTGAAGTAACTTTTTCAACCGAATCACTTGTGGATGTTTCAAGCCTTCCGGCTGACAATAATTTTAGAGTATACCCAAATCCTGGCCGCGGAGGTTTTTTAATCGATTTTCCAGACCAGTCACCTAAAATTATTGAGGCATATTCATTGACCGGTATCCTTATTTATCAGAGTGATTTAATCAGACAAAGACAGTATACCATTGATCTGTCAGATCAATCACCCGGCTTATATCTGCTTATTATCAAATCACAAGACAAGCAATTACTTGGCTCAGAAAAAATCGTTATTCAAAAATAACAGAAATAGCTTAATTGGTTTTAAGATTTGGGGAGAAGTACCAGAATTACCTTTATAGAAGACAGACTGGCCAATGGAAAAACGTTTTAATGGTATGATCTCACAATTTCCAGGAAAAGGTGGCCATAAAAGGATCTTTTTATTGTTCTTTCTGTTTATTATTCTTACCATAAAAGCATTTTCTCAGCCGGCTGATATAACAAATTATTTCCCTGACTTTAAGATTACCGGCTCATATAATCCTTCGCCCGGATATTTCTTTCTGGCTGCGCCACTTGCTAAAGATACTGCGGATTCACCCTATCTGGCTATTGTTGATAATGAGGGTACACCGGTATTTTTCAGGAAGATGGATTTTCCGGCTTTGATAATGACACTTCAATCTGATGGGAGGATAACTTATATATCAGGGAAGCCGGAAACTCTCTATTTTATGGATGAAATGCTTCATGTAGTTGACAGCATATCTCCGCAAGGTTATAAGTTGGATCCTCACAATTATGCAATCACTGAACAGGGAAACATTATTTTGCTGGGGCAGGCTCCAAGGATTGTTGATATGAGTGAACATATTGTAGGTGGTAGAGTGGACGCAACAGTAAAAGATTTTGTCATTCAGGAATTTGATAAGAATAAAAACCTGTTATATACGTGGAAAAGTGAGGACCATTTTAACATATTGGATGGGAATGAAGAGTCGATTGTTGTCGATTTCCAGGCATCTGTCATTGATTATGCTCATGTGAATAGTGTAACTGTGGATTCCGATACAAGTTTATTAATATCATGCAGGCATATGGATGAGATAACTAAGATTGACCGGCGTTCTGGTGATATCATCTGGCGATTAGGCGGGAAAAATAATGATTTTGTTTTTATTGGCGACACAATAGGGTTTTCACACCAACATAGTATAAATAAACTTACTAATGGAAATATCCTCTTTTTTGATAATGGAAATCTACATCAACCCCCTTTTTCAAGCTCTGTTGAATATGAACTTGATGAGGATGCAAAAACTGCCATCCTGGTAAAAAGGATCAGACGGGAACCCGATCTGTTTTCAGCGTATATCGGATCAACGCAAAGGCTGCAAAATAATAATACAATAATAGACTGGGGAAATATATCCCCATCCATTACTGAGTTTCATCCCGATGGGTCACTGGCGTTAGAACTGGATTTCAATGATCACAGCTTTAGCAGAACAGTATTCAAATTTCCATGGCAAACCAATGTTATTGCTACTTCTGCAGATACAATAAATTTTGGTTTGTGGGATGGATTCACTGCGGAACAATATTTATTGTCCTTGCACAATAACTCTGATTCATTAATACATATTTCAAGCTATTCTACTCACTCTAATAGTTTTTATATTGAAGATTCCCTGCCAAAAGAGATAACAGCTCATAGTGACACATATCTTACCGTGAGCTTTTTCCCCCAGAATGATTCTACAGGCTATTTAAGTGATATTTTAACAATTAATTCAGATACAGAAACACAAAGAATAGCTCGGCAAGTCTACCTGTACGGCAGGAAAGAAGATAATCACCCTCCTGATGTGAGTATAACACCTGACTATTCAAATGTTTATGAAGATGCAGTAATAAATATCGATTTTAGTGAACCTGTAAGAAAGCTTGATAATACAGAATTAGATTATTTAAATGTGGATAGCCTGTTTGTTTTTAAAAAAGATAATATAAATGGAGAAGATGTTTCGTATAATGCAAATGTGAATACAGAGAAAACCCATGTAGAAATTACACCGATTGAGTCTTTAGAAAAAGGACAAATCTATTACATTTCTGTTAAAATGGTTCTGGAAGATTATTCGGATAATGCTTTAATTCCAACTTCAATATTCTTTACAACTGAAGCTGATTTAAATATTGTAAATTTTGAAGGAGATAGTCAACAGAAAGTTTTTCCAAACCCAAGTAGCGGAGTTTTCCTGATTAATTTTAAGGATCAAACGCGTAAATCAGTTCAAGTGTTTGCCATTTCCGGCACCTTGG
The DNA here is from genome assembly GCA_030631445.1 of Bacteroidota bacterium. Classification (GTDB taxonomy): domain Bacteria; phylum Bacteroidota; class Bacteroidia; order Bacteroidales; family VadinHA17; genus JADFUQ01. Next base: position 6,836 of record DAOVLD010000029.1, on the reverse strand, counting down.
TTTATAAGAAAGAAATAGTGGATAATCTTTATTTAAAACTAAATTTGTCTGATCAAAAACCTGGGGTATATTTGTTGATAGTAATAAATAAGGATCAAAATGTAAATACTGCTCAAAAAATTATAATTCAATAAACAGTTCTCTTTTGAATTTATATATCCAGGTATGTAAAATTAGGGATTTGGAGTCAGAATTTCTCTATTTTTGATTTTCCCCGGACAACAATGAATAAATTTATCAGTTATGTAGATATACAAATAAAGTCTGTTTATATGAAACTACTTCTGCCTTTTTACTGTTGCCTTTTTGTTTAATAAGAATTTTATGAATTAATCAGGCGGTAAAAAACTGTTGTAATAATTAATTAGCTGTACAACACTACTTTCTTCCCTTATCTTTGTCTTGTTTTGTTTCATAAATTTTTTTATTTCAGATTTATGGTCAGGAATATTTTTCAAGAATCTTCTTTTACTGGTTAATACAAAAACATAGTTATTGTTATCTTCAACATAATAAGAGATATCCCTTTCATAATAAAATTCTTTTGTTCCTCCCCCGCCTTTATAATTTGGCAAAAATTCATCATATTCTACTTTGATAGTTCTTTTTAAATATAATGATAATTGTCCTTTAGCTAATACTTCAAAATAGCCATTTTTTACTTTTGAACCTTCAGGAAGGAGGGTAGTGTAAATATATGTTTTATCATTTAGTGTTAACCATTTCAGGTTATAGGGTTTGCTAATAATCAAAGTGTCATTTTTGTATAACATCTCGAAGGTATCATAATAAATGTTATATCGGAATTTCGTTTTTTCTACTCTCCTGCCGTCTTTGAGGGCGAATTGCCCGAACATAAAATCGTCATTTAAATAAGGTGATCCATTAATATAAGAAGGCATCAATTTATCATAATATCTGGTTGTAATTCCATCTTTTATAACTGTTTTTTCACCATGAATATCTGCAGGCAGGATTACAGTTTTATATACAGAAGATTGTCCTATAAGCTTTGTTGTTACAACAAGCATTACTAAAATAAAATATATTGATTTCATTTTTTAGAAATGTTTTGTTAATAAAACATGTAGTTGATAATAATTTAAGCAAAGCCTATGCCACTTTTTTGGCTAACACAATTTCTTTTAAAAAAGAAGGTTCATCTAGCCAACGAATGCAAAAATAGTAAAAAAACTAATGTTCTATTGTATAATATGTTTGAAATAAATATAAAATCTTACTTTTGCGCTACACTTTTTTCAAAAACTTACTCCATGAGGGAATATAATATTAACCATTTAAGGGAACTGGAATCTGAATCAATATTTGTAATCCGTGAGGTAGTGGCACAGTTTGAAAAACCTGCTATGCTTTTTTCAGGTGGTAAGGATTCAATCGTGATGTTCCATTTGTCACGCAAGGCTTTCTGGCCTGCAAAGATCCCATTCCCGATGATGCATATTGATACCGGACATAATTTTCAGGAAACCCTTGATTTCCGCGACCGGCTTATGAAAGAGAGTGGGACGAAACTAATTGTAAGGTATGTGCAGGAGTCTATTGATAATGGGAGGGCTAAGGAAGAAACAGGATATGATGCCAGTCGCAATATTCTGCAGACAGTAACTCTTTTAGATGGTATTGAAGAGTTAAAAATCGATGCTGCTATGGGTGGCGGACGCCGCGATGAAGAAAAGGCACGGGCTAAGGAAAGGTTCTTTTCGCACAGGGATGAATTCGGGCAGTGGGATCCGAAAAACCAGCGTCCCGAACTTTGGAATATATTCAATGGGAAGAAGAATATGGGTGAACATTTCCGGGTGTTCCCGATAAGTAACTGGACTGAAATGGATGTGTGGCAGTATATTTTCATGGAACAAATTGAAATGCCGAGCTTATACTATACTCATAAACGAAAAGTGTTTAATCGCGATGGTGTTTGGCTTGCCTGGGCACCTTTCATGAAACTCAGGGATTCGGAAAAGGTAATTGAAACAGATGTCAGGTGCCGTACAATCGGTGATATTACATGTACCGGGCTTACCCTTTCAAAAGCTACAACCCTCGAGGAAATTATCCAGGAGGTTGCAGCTACACGTACCACAGAACGCGGAAGCCGGGCTGATGACAAACGGTCGGATGCAGCTATGGAAGACAGGAAGAAAGAGGGGTATTTTTAAAGTTCAAATTTATTGATCAAGTAATTATGACGGAAACAACCAGGGGTTATCTTAACATGGAACTATTGCGGTTTACAACAGCAGGTAGTGTTGATGATGGTAAGAGTACATTAATTGGGCGATTATTATACGATAGCAAAGCCATTTTTGAAGACCAGATGAGTGCTATTGAAGAAGCAAGTGAAAGGAAAGGGGAAAATGAGGTTAACCTGGCATTGCTTACTGATGGATTGCGTGCTGAAAGAGAGCAAGGTATTACCATTGATGTTGCTTACAGGTACTTTGCAACTCCTAAAAGAAAATTTATTATTGCTGATACACCAGGTCATATTCAATATACCCGTAATATGGTAACCGGTGCCTCAACTGCAAATGCTGCCGTAATTCTTGTTGATACCCGAAACGGAGTTATTGAGCAGACCATCAGGCATTCTTATATTGCTTCATTGTTGCAGATACCTCATATTATTGTATGTGTGAACAAGATGGACCTGGTGAATTTTAGTGAAGAGGTTTTTAACGATATACAAGCCCAGTTTAAGAAATTCTCTGCAAAACTTAACGTTAAAGATATAAGGTTTGTGCCTATCAGTGCAAAATATGGCGACAATGTTGTTGACCGGTCAGAGAATACAGAATGGTATAATGGTCCGACTTTTCTTTACTTGCTTGAAAACCTGCATATTAGCAGTGACCTCAATTATTCATTCCAAAGATTTCCCGTGCAGAATGTGATCCGGCCCCAATCGGATAAGTACCATGATTATCGTGGCTATGCCGGTCGTATTGCCAGCGGAGTTTTTAAACCGGGGGATACAGTCAGGGTCCTGCCTTCCGGATTGTCTTCGAAAATCAGGAAAATCGATTTTTACAAGGAACAGTTGGAAATTGCTTTCGCACCGCAGTCAGTTATTTTGACACTGGAGGATGATATTGATATCAGCCGTGGAGACATGATCGTAGGAGAGAATAAAACACCGGAGAAGAGTCAGAATATTGATTTAATGATTTGTTGGCTAAATAAAGATCCTTTGGTGCTAAACGGTAAATATAATGTTAAGCATACTTCTGCAGATGTCCGGTGTGTGATCAAAGATGTAAAATATAAGGTTGATATTAATACATTGGATAAAAATTTTGAAGATAGAAATATCGGTCTGAATGAGATTGGACGCATTTCAATACGTACAACAAAACCATTATTCTATGATCCATATAACACTAACAGGAATACCGGTAGCTTAATTCTGATTGATGAATCAACCAATGTAACCGTTGGTGCAGGAATGATAGTTGAATAGGGTAGAGAGCTAAGAGCTGAGGGCTGAGAGTGAAGAATGGACCCCGACAGTCCGTAACACGAAACCCGTAACTCGTAACACAAACCCCGCGATCAATACTTTTTCATTCTTTTCCTGAGTTCTCTCCGCTTTTTCCAATGAATTCTCTTCATAATTATATATACTATGATAAGAATAAAGATTACTATTAACAAAATTGTTAAATCATTGAATTTGAACATAACTTATTAACTCTTAATAAAAGTTTATTTGTTTATTTGTTTATGAGTTTATTTGTAAGATGTTGAAGTGATACCTAAATAGATAAGTATCAATGGTCTGCTGAGAAAAAAACTTTTCAACTCCTAAACTTATAAACTCATAAACTCTTCGACTTCTCACCACTCAACTTACTTAACTTACTCACCTACTTTAGTATCGTTTTCACCACTCGCAGTTTATGGGTGTATTGATCAAACTCCTCTCTGTAAATACCCTGGTGATCAAATTTGTCAATTCTTACAATATCTGAAGCGTGGATTATCTGGTTTTTTTCAAGAAGAAGTCCAACATGTTTGATCTGTCCCCGGTCATCATCAAAAAAAGCAAGATCTCCCGGTTGTGCCTCTTCAACGAAACTCAGGGTTATTCCTTTTACCGGTTGCTGTCCGACATCACGCGGCAGAGATATTCCATTTATTTTATAAACCATTTGAACAAATCCTGCGCAATCAGTTCCACAGGGTGATTTTCCACCCCAAAGGCAGGGACTGTTCATGTATGTTTTAGCTGTTTCGATAATATTATCTCTGGTAGTTCCGGATTTTATTTCTACGGGATAATCCAGTTTATAGTTTTTTCCAATAAAATTAAAGCTGTTCTTTTTGCCGGTCATGCCGTATATTTCACTTCCGGGCATAAGGGTTATTTCAGATAATAGAGGCAGGTCTATACTTTGAGCAACAGATATTCGGGGAAGAATAACAGGCACATTAACAGTTAATATGTGGTATTCTTCCATATTTAACTCTTTTATCGACCTGTTTTCCACCCAGCCATGAGAACCATCAAATAGCAATTCAACAAATGCCCAGTCTTTTATTTTGTCAAGTATTTTGAATCTCTCTCCAAACAATATCTGTGTTGACATTTCTGTACGATGCGACGGGTCTTTCCGTACAGGGACAATACTAAACTCTGATATACCAAAATTCATGATCAGGACTGTTGTATTTCAAAAAATTATTTGATCAAAGGTAAAAAATCTTATTTAAATGTATTGCCACAACTCACTTAACCACTTAACTCACTCAACTAATTCCGTAAAAAATCAAGTTGATTATGATCTGGTTATTTATTATACCTTTGTTCATTAATATTTTAACCGGAACATATTATTTGTAGTGATACTCTGCACAAGTGCTTAAATTAATCAGCGGATCCTATGAGAAAGTTTTTCATTTTTTTCAGGAATAACAAGAAGAAAATTTTCCAGGCCGGACTTTTCTTACTAACCATTATTATAGTAACATCCTTTTTCCCCAGGGAAGGTAAATTTCGATATGAATATCAAAAAGGGAAGCCATGGATGCATGAAGATCTGTATGCTGATTATGATTTTCCAATCTACAAGTCAGAAAGCCGGTTAAATGCTGAACGAGATAGTATTCTTGGAGATTTCAATCCATATTTTCGCTATGATAGTTCTATTGTTGTTTCAAAAATGAATGATTTTCTTGAAGCGTTTGATCAGAAATGGGCAAATTTTCTTTCTGAGCACTACAATCTGATTGAAAGAGTTGAAACAGACAGAATTTATTCCAGGAGATTGGAAGAAACAAAAATCAGATATCTGTCTTTCACTTCTGATATATTGGAACATCTTTATTTACCGGGAATTGTTGAGGTGAGTGATATCCTTGAGAGAGTAAGAGATGAAGGAAGAATTATTGTCATTCTAAAAGGAAATATAGCCGAACAAGCTGAATACACGGATGTGTTCACATTTAAGCGGGCATATGAATATATTGTAAGTGAGCTCAATACATTTAAAGCAAGGGAGAAGAATGGAATTAATCCTGTGGATATTGTATTTCTTGATGAACTGAATTTGTCAAATTTTGTGAGACCGAATTTGTTCTATGATGAAGAAACATCCACAAAAGTAAAGGAGAGCCTTATAAATGAGATATCAATTACATTGGGCATGGTTCAGTCCAACCAGTTAGTTATCTCGAAAGGAGAAGTTGTTAGTAATTCGAAATTCAGGATATTGGAATCATTACGACAAGAACACGAATCACGGCTGGGATCTGCATCAAACTATTACCTTAAATTGCTGGGAAGTTCTTTGTTGGTGATCGTATCAATTTTGATGTTGTACCTGTTTTTACTACATTTTAGAAGCGAAATTCTTGATAGCAATATAAGTACATCATTCATACTATTACTGGTGGTTCTTTTTATTTTTATTTCAAGTATTGTCAACAAAACCGGTGCAGTTAGCTTTTATTTTATTCCGTTTGTATTTGTACCTATTATTATCCGTACGTTTTATGATGCACGTCTTGCTCTTTTTATTCATCTTGTTATCATTCTTGTGGTTGGTTTTTTTGTACCAAATTCTTTTGAATTTGTTTTTCTGAATGTTATTGCAGGGATTGTTGCCATATTCAGTCTTACCAATACTTATCGGAGAGGCCAGTTTTTCCTTACTGCTATACTCATTTTTCTTAGTTATGGTTTGGTGTATGCAGGCATAGGAATAATACAAGAGAACAACATAAGGAATCTTGAGTGGATCAATTATGCCTGGTTTGCCGGAAACTCAGCATTAATCCTTTTAACTCTTCCTTTAATATATATCTTCGAGAAATTGTTTGGTTTCTTATCTGATGCAACACTCCTTGAACTGTCAGATACAAATCAACCGTTATTACGTAAGTTAGGAGCAAAAGCGCCGGGAACCTTCCAGCATTCCATGCAGGTTGCCAATCTTGCTGAAGAAGCTGTCCGTATTATAGGTGGTAATGCATTATTACTCAGGACCGGTGCTTTGTACCATGATATTGGAAAAATGTACAGACATGAGTATTTTATTGAGAATCAATCTGATAATTTCAACCCACACGAAAGAATGGAGTTTAGTGAAAGCGCGGAGATTATTATTAATCATGTGGAAAGAGGAGTTGAACTTGCCAGGAAAAATAATCTTCCAAAGCAAGTCATAGATTTTATTCGGACTCATCATGGTACAACTAAAGCTCAATATTTTTACCGGTCATATATCAGAAAGTACCCTCATAATGTTACAGAAGGAGAGAAATTCATGTATCCCGGTCCAAAACCTTCTACAAAAGAAACAGCTATACTGATG
>DAOVLD010000032.1 GCA_030631445.1 Bacteroidota bacterium | reverse complement strand
TCGCAGCTCCTCACAAGTTTCCATACCATCCATCCGTGGCATCATTACATCAAGAAGAACAAGGTCAGGAATAGAATCTTTAGCTTTGGATATTCCTTCAATACCGTTATTGGCAACATCAACCACAAACCCTTCATTTCTAAGGTTATAGGATACGAATTCAAGAATATCGAGTTCGTCATCAACTATTAAAATTTTATTTTTTTTATTTTCTTCCATATTAAGAAACTCAATAGATAAGGGCATTAAATATATGATAAAATCTTTAAGCCAGTATTAAATAAATATGAAAAGTTCCTGAAAAAAGGCAGGAAATTAACAAAACCTTAAACTACTCTTAATCCGCAAATAATCTTAATTGATTTATTTCGATGCAATGTATAAAAACAGTTTTTGAATTTTTAAACAAAATAAAAAAATAAAATGATGATGAAAAAATTAAGAATTGTGAAAAAAAATTACCTGTATTTCATGGCTATCGCAGGACTCATAGTAGCATTTATTGGATGTGAAAAAGAGGAGTCAACATATAAAGCTCCTGAAATCACTTTTATTCCTAACCAGAATTCAAGTGAACAGCAAAAAGGAGCTGAAGTTGCATTCGTAGTAAATCTTTATGCTGAAGCCGGATTAAAATCACTTGATGTAACAAAGGATGGAGCTGTTTTTACCTCGGATACCTATTCAAACAATGAAAACAATTCGCTAAATGATTTCTCATATATCGTAGAGAATTCTTTTAATGAAGGGGACAATATTGTGTTCAACTTTATATTAACTGACCAGACAAATGAAACCGTTGAACAAAATTACACTATAACAGTAGCAGAAGATCCTATTATAACTAAAACAATTACGGATATGAATTCTTCCGGTACAGGAACTGTTACCTGGACTAAAGATACCATATATATTCTTGATGGATTTGTTTATGTTAATAATGGACAAACCCTTACTATTGAAGCCGGAACTATTATAAAAGGTAAACCCGGACAAGCAGAAAACGCCAGTGCTTTGGTGGTTGCCCGTGGTGGCAGGATCATTGCCGATGGTACCAAAGATGAACCTATTATTTTTACTTCCACTAACGACCCGGTAAAATGGAAAAATAATAAACTTGTAAACCAAACCGAACTTGATCCTACACTTAGTGCACAGTGGGGTGGTTTATTAATACTGGGTAACGCACTATTGAATACCGTTCCTGCAGAACAACAGATGGAAGGCATTCCGCTTTCTGAATCCCGTGGTTTGTTTGGAGGCAGCAATGACTCTGACAATTCCGGCATCCTGCGTTATATTTCCGTGCGACATGGAGGATCTCTGATCGGTGCCGATAATGAGATCAACGGAGTTTCCCTTGGCGGAGTTGGAAACGGAACAACCATTGAATACATAGAAGTATTTGGTAATCTTGACGATGGGTTCGAGTTCTGGGGCGGTGATGCTACCTATAAATATCTGCTATCTGCCTATAATAAAGATGATTCCTATGATTATGACACCGGATTCCGCGGTAAAGGTCAATTCTGGTGTGCTATCCAGGATCCCGCTGAAGGGGATGAACTCGGAGAGCTTGATGGAGCAGATAATCCGGAGGATGGCACTCCATATGCAACACCCGAAATTTATAATGCAACCCTTATCGGGGCAGGTGTTAATGGTTCATCCGTCCTGAAAATGCGAAGAAATGCCGGTGGATTCTGGTATAATTCCATCTTCGTCAACCAGAAAAAAGGAATCGAAATTGAATTTAATGCAGATAAAACTGAAACCACATACGACCGGCTTTTAGACGGTGACCTGGATGTGGATTTCAACATGTTCTACAATATCACTGCCGGTAACACAGCTAATGATATCTATTACATTGCCCTGAAGGGGAATTATACTGCAAATGATTCAGCCACGGTTAATGATTACCTGTACAATACCTATGTACCCGGATTAACCAACCAGTATGATGTTGATCCTGCGATTGATAGAAATAACACGGTGCCTGGAATAAGTGTTGACTTTGGCGCCTTGAAAACTTATCCTGCCTGGTCTGACAATGTTACATTTAAGGGTGCTTTCGATCCTAATGGTGTTAATTGGACCGAAGGCTGGACCCTGTATGATGCAGCTAAAAAAGCCGGTTTGCTATAATATTCAATCACTATATATATTCAATCAGGAGGCTGGTAATGTATATGCATCATCAGCCTTCGTTTTTGTTCAATATAATTGGGAAAAATGATGATGAAAATTGAGAAGATCAATATGAACAAACCTGCACTATTCTTGCTATTGATTATTGGAAGCATTATAAGCCATGCACAAACGGGTATACTTCGTGGAAAAGTTATTGATAATAAAACCGGTGAAACCCTTATAGGCGCCACCATAATGGTAACCGGGACATTCCAGGGAACTACCACCGATTTTGACGGAAATTACAATCTTACCGGGCTGGAACCTGGCACCTGCAGTATTACCTGTTCATTCATTTCTTTCGAATCAGTTACTGTTAAAGATTTAGATATTAAAGAGGACGAGGTATCGATACTGAACTTCAATCTCGATGAGAGCACAGTAAATCTTGAAACAGTAAAGGTAGTATCACGAGCACGTCAGCGGACCGAAGCAGCCCTTATGGTATTACAACGAAAATCGGCCAGCGTACTCGATGGTATATCCTCACAGCAATTTACCTTGCTTGATGACAGCGATGCGGCAAGTGCCCTGAAACGGGTTACAGGTGTTACTGTTGAAAACGGGAAATATGTATATGTCAGGGGATTGGGAGATCGCTACAGTAAAACGGCCCTTAACGGAGCTGATATCCCCGGACTGGATCCAAACCGCAATACCGTACAGATGGACCTTTTTCCTGCCAATCTGATCGAGAACATAATCATTTACAAAACTTTCTCTCCCGAACTTCCCGGTAGCTTTACCGGCGGATATGTGAATGTGATCACCAAAGACTTCCCTGCTAAATTCACCTTCCAGGTTTCCAACTCCCTGGGCTACAACACACAGTCAAGCATGAACGACAACTTTCTTCTGTATGAAGGGGGAAGTCTTGATTGGCTTGGAGTGGATGACGGAACCCGTAAAATCCCAAAAATTGCCAGGAACAGGAATTTCCCTGCCGGTCTCTTTATCGACAATGAGAAACTCGATCAGGTTACCCGTTCATTTAACAAAAATTTTCAACTTAAGGAAATCCCTTCATTCATGGATCACAGCCACTCCATTTCGATCGGTAACCAGATTGAACTATTTGGTAAGCAATTTGGATTTATTGCCAGTCTTACCTACAACCGTTCCTTTAATTATTATTCAAATGGGATTACCGGTCACTATGACCTCGATCAAGCTGGCTCTAAAGCACTTGAAAAAGAGATCCTTTTTAGTGATAGAAGAGGATCCGTTAATGTATTAGCAGGTGGAATCCTCAGTGCCAGTTATAAACTAAGCCACAACCATAAAGTAGGGATAACACTTATCAGGAATCAAAGCGGAAAATCCTCAGGCCGCTATCAGGAAGGACAAAACTACTATCATGAATTGGTATTCCAGAACAGGGTTATGCAATTCCTTGAAAGATCCTTCAATTCATATCAGTTGAAAGGTGAAGATTACTTCGATAAACTGGGAAAACTTAAGATTAACTGGGTAACCTCCTTTACTCGTTCTATCCAAAATGAACCTGACCTGAGATTCTTCCAGAACGCATTGGATAAAGACCTTAACGGAGACTTAACATTACCTAAAATCCTTTCCTATGGTCAGGATTATCCTACCCGCTATTATCGTAACATGAACGAAATTAACTGGGATAATAAGATAGATGCAGAATTACCATTCAGACTGACAGGAAGAAATTCAAAAGTAAAACTTGGCGGCTCAATTGTATTCAAGAAGCGTGACTTCAATGAATTCAGGTTTGATTTTAAAGATGAGAACCGTTCATTCAATGCATATGAGGGAGATATAGCAAGATATTTAAGCAATGAAAATATTGGTGTTGATCCGGAAATCGATGGAGTTTACGGATTGTATGTTATGGATCTCTATCAGCGCAGTAATAACTACGAAGCTGAACAGACCCTGTGGGCCACTTATGCCATGGGAGATTTGCAGGTTTCTGATAAATTAAGAGTAATTGTGGGAGCCCGCCTGGAAAAAAATGATATTTATGTAACAAGTGAACATCCTGATAAACCCACAGGTGAACTGGATAATCTCGATATTCTCCCAGCCCTGAACCTTTCATACAATTTAACAAAAAACATGAACCTGAAGGCAGCAATTACCAGAACACTTGCCTATCCCAGTTACCGTGAGCTGGCTCCATTTGCATCTTTTGATTACCTGGGCGGATTCATATTCAATGGTAATCCTGAACTAACGCGAACACGAATCAATAATTTCGATCTCCGTTGGGAATTCTTTCCGAAAAGCGGTGAAATACTCGCTGTTAGTGGATTTTACAAGAAATTCGAAAATCCTATTGAACAGGTTTTCCGTTTTGGAAATGATAATGTTATCTGGCAAAATGTGGAAAAAGCAACAGTGTATGGAATCGAATTGCTTGTCAATAAAAGTCTCGGTTTTGTTGATTTTTTCAAAGACTTCAGCTTCAGCGGAAATTTTTCATACATCTATTCAAAAGTTGATATCAATCCACAGGAACTGGAGGAAATACATGCAGTAAGTCCTGATCATCCCGATTACAGGGAAATGTTTGGGCAATCCCCTTATATACTGAATGTAGCTGTAAAATACCAGAACAGTAAAGTCAAAATCAATTCGAACCTGGGATTCAATATCAGCGGTGAAAAAATTGCCATAGCGGGGAAAGGCGGAACGCCTAACATCATGGAACAGCCATTTGCCAATCTGAACTACAATATTTCCAAGACCCTGAACGATCACTTTGTTCTCAAGCTGAGTATTGGAAATATCTTGAATTCAGCCCATAAAAAAATCTATTCTTATTTGAACGATGAATACATCCATGCTTTGTATACCCAGGGAAGAACCATTAAGATAAAACTAAAGTACCTGATTAAATAATAATCGGCAGTCCACAGTCCCGAAAAAAACAGAAACTTTTGATTTCATATTTTTTCGAGGATCCTCGAAAATTTACGCAATTCGCCAGCTGGCGAATGCTAATTTTCGGGATCGGCAGTCAACAGTCGACTTAATAATGTAAAGTATAATGAGATTAGCTATTTTATGCATATTGAAATTATTATTAGATTTACAATAAAAAAGAGTACAGTTATGATAAAACAGATAAAAATATCAGCGACATTCTTTATCTTATTCCTGACAGCATACGGACTTTCAGGGCAAAATCTGACCATGGTTGACGGATTGTACCTGACAGAGAATAACAAATTATACTCAGGTAAATACAAAGAATTCTATCCCGGCGGAAAGGTTAAAATTGCCCTGAATATTACCAGTGGTCAATTGGACGGAATAACTACCTTGTTCTTTAAAGATGGTTCAACGAATGAAGTACGTTGCTATAAAATGAGTCAAATGGACGGAACCTGGATTACCTGGAATGAACAAGGAGCTAAAATCGCTGAAGCAAACTATTTTGAAAGCAAGAAACATGGTAAATGGTACGTTTGGGATGAAAATGGAACACTTCGCTACGATATGACATATGATAATGGCAAAAAACACGGAACATGGATCATTTATAATGAAAAGGGGAAAGAAATTGCCAGGAAGGTATTCTAAAGTTGAGTAAGGTAAGTAGGTTGAGTAAGGTGAGTAAGGAAGAGTGAAGAGTATAAGGTTTTAAGATGTTTAAGGTTTAAGGAGAAGAATTTTGATGAGGAGATGAGGTAATGAGGAAATTCACGATTCACGACTCTTCAATTTAAATCATTTTAGGCACTTATAACTTTAGGCATTTTAGGCACTTATAACTTTAAACACTTCTTCAACTATATTTTTATTAGTTGAATTTTTATACTCTGTTTATTATTGTATTCCATTTTGATATTTTCAATTTCCTTACGATAAGAGATTAGCTCTAAGTATAGTTTATAATTACCGGGCTTTATGCTATTAAACCGGAATTTCCCTTCAAAATCAGTGTAAACTGTTTTCCTGGTTTCTTCCAGCTTTACAGCAACGCCAACCAGTGCTTCCCCGGTAATTGCATCAAATACCTGTCCATGAATCTGTATACTCGCAGATGCTGTGGATGTATTATCTTTTTTATCTTTATCTTTCTTATCTTTATCGCCGGTTGCATATACGTTGAATCCCGTAATTAAAATTCCAAGTAAAAGAATAGTATAGATCTTTTTCATGATAGTCATTTTTTCTGATTTATAGTGCTAAGTAACCCAAACCATATTACCTGAATTTAAAATGTATATGAATTTATTGTTAAATCTTTGCCATTGTTTTACAAGATTCCGGGTAACAAGTCTAATTGGAATTATATAACAATGACAAAAACGTATCTTTCTTTTTTTCTGGTGTTTCTTTTTCTGTCGGAATCCCTGTCCTTTACTCAGGAGAAGGAAAATCTATATCCATCAGGACATGGCATGGCAAAAGTATATACCAATTTCCATAAAGAATTTACATACCAGGATTATGAATCTGCATTTGAAGTAACACGGGCCTATCTCGGTTATGTGTTTTTTATGGATAAACACTTTAGCGCAGAAGTAAAACTGGATATCGGCAGCCCCGATGACGAATCACCTTATTCAAAGTTAAAAAGGTATGCTTTTTTTAAGAATGCAGCACTTGAATACAGGAATGACAAACTTACCTGGAACTTTGGCATAATTAACCTGAAACAGTTTAAAATTCAGGAAAAATACTGGAATCATCGATACATTTACAAATCATTTCAGGATGAACACAAGTTTGGTGCATCCGCTGATATTGGTACCAGCCTTGAATACAGGTTTACATCATGGCTTACTGCTGATGTAACCTTAATGAATGGCGAGGGTTATAACCAACTTCAGATTGACAATACTTTCAAGTCAGGTTTTGGTGCCAGCTTTTATCCATCAGATTTTCTCATTGCCAGGATCTATTATGATATCATGGTGAATGAAGCAGTGCAACAAAGCATAGCTTCTTTTATAGGCATAAAGAAGAATGAACTTACTATTGGTTTGGAATATAATTACAAGACCAATATTAATTTTATCCAGAACCGCAATATTTGTGGATATTCTGTTTATGGTTCATACAATATCTCAGATAAATGGGAAATTTTTGGACGTTTTGATCGCCTTTCCTCTAAAAAGTATGAATATGAGGAATTCGGCTGGAATTTTGACAAGGATGGAAGTGCCTTAATTGCAGGGGTGCAGTACCAACCTATACGCTATGTAAAATTTGCCCTGAATTATCATGATTGGTATCCGTTCCCACAAAATATTGAAAATCACTCTTTAATATACTTGAATCTTGAATTTATTCTCGAATAAACCATGCAGAATATTCACTGTCTGAATTATCTAAAGGTTATTTTTCTGATGCTGGCAACTTGCAGTCAGGGTTGCAGGAAGAGTGATGTCCCGTTCGATGCTCAGATTCATATCACAGACAACGGGATTGGTACAGGTACTACAACCTGGACCAGTGACCGAGAGTATCTTCTTGACGGTTTTGTATTCGTCAATGATGGGCAGATACTAACTATTGAGCCGGGAACAATTATTCAAGCTACAACAGGCCAGAAAGAAAATGCCAGTGCTCTTATAGTAGCCAGAGGTGGTAAAATTATAGCGAAGGGTACATCCGACCAGCCTATCATTTTCACGGTTGAAGGGGATGACCTTCAAGGATCCGTACCTTTATTATCGAGAGGTCTGTGGGGAGGAGTAATCCTTTTAGGGAATGCTCCCCTGAATGTAGAAGGTAATGAAGCTCATATCGAAGGAATCCCGCTAAGCGAACCAAGAGGGGTTTACGGGGGGAATATCCCTGATGATAATTCAGGGATTTTTCAGTATGTATCCATCCGCCATGGAGGCACCAACATTGGTGAAGGAAATGAAATTAACGGTTTAACCCTGGGTGGTGTAGGGAATGCAACCATAATCGACCATGTGGAGATCATCTCAAATGAGGATGATGGAATTGAATTTTTTGGCGGAACGGTCAATGCCAGGTACATTGTGGTTGCTTATTGTGGTGACGATGCCTTTGATTTTGACTTTGGTTACCAGGGAAAGGGACAATTCTGGTTAGCGGTACAGGATCCGGCAGTTGGAGATAAAATTGCTGAACATACAGGTGGAGGAAATGGTGTTCCCTATACCATTCCTGTTATCTATAATATTACTTGCATAGGAAGAGGTACAAACACGAATAAACCTGTTTTGGAATTCAAGGATAATGCTGCCGGCAAATATTATAACTCATTGTTTGTAAGCCAGGATATAGGTATTGGAATCGAGTACACACCTTATCCTCTTGATTCATATTGGCATCTTTTATCCCGGAATATAGAAGTTTCAGCAAATGCATTCTTCAACGTCAGGAAAAATGATACGTTATCAATTTTTTATCCAATAGGATCCCAAATTCCGGCTGATGTTTATGCTCTTTGCCAATCCTATTTCAATGAAAATGGCAACCTGATTGAAAATACCGGAATAGGCATTATAGGGCAGAGACCCCAATGGATACCTATTGCTCCCATTAATACAGGTATGGCTATATATAACGACCCATGGTTTGAACCTGTTGAATTCATGGGAGCATTTGGTGATTCGGATTGGACTGAGGGGTGGACTCTTCTAAATGAAGTCGGCACACTGGAGTAAACTACCCGGGTTGATGTTGAGGTCTGAGCAGGTCATTGATTGTCTTTACCGGGTTGAATGTTTCGATGGGTGTTTCAACAAATATCGTGTTCCAGTCAGACATTGCTCCGTTCCACAATCCCGGAAGTTCCTGGGCTTTTAATTCCCTTCCGTCTTTTGATTTTTTAGAAATAAATCCGGTTTTCGGATCCCTGAATTTAACCAGGTCAAATTTTTCGCCTTTATAATCTTTTATTCCGCAAACAAGGTCGACAGGATTAAAGTGCGTTGATAATTCGACTATCTTTTTTTGTTCCGGATTATCCATATCTATCTGGGATGTTTCCACAACCTGAAGTGATACAGAGCCATCGGAATTTACTGCCAGAAACGGTCCGCCACCCGGTTCACCCTCATTCACAACCATTCCACATACCCGCACAGGGCGGCTAAGTTTTGTCCTAATATAATCCGCTTTTTCTTTATCCGTTAGGTCATGGTATCCGGCAGGTGGTCTGACACATAACCGGTTTTCAAGAAACTTCTCCATCTCTTCAATTTTCTCCTTACCCTGTTCATTCGTGTTATCAAGAAACCGCAGATAACTGAAAATCCTTTCCTGGTATTCCAACAGGATTCCAGCCAGACACTTCTTATAACTCACCGTGGGAGGTCTCAGCCTGTCAGGAACAATATTATCGATATTCTTCATAAAAATAATATCAGCGTCCAATTGATTCAGGTTCTCAAGCAACGCTCCATGCCCACCCGGCCGGAAAAGAATAGATCCATCATTTTCACGGAATGGCTGGTTATCCATATCAACTGCAATAGTGTCGGTAGATGGTTTCTGAATGCTGAATTCTACCTGAAACTGTGACGATAATTTCTTTTCCAGTAAATTCTTTTTATCCGTAAATTTTTTCCGAAACAATTCAATATGTTCAGGAGAAACTGTAAAATGTATCTTTACAAGGTTCTTATTATCCTTGCAATGGTGACTTCCTTCCACAAGATGCTCCTCAAATGAGGTTCTGGGTCTGTCATTATACATATGGAACAATAACAAACCTTTTGGCAGATTACCATAATTCAGACCTTTTTCTTCGAGCAGGAGTTCAAGCAGAAGTTCATAGCCAGATGGATTAACCGGTGAAGCGAATTCCTTTCCGTTTGATTCAAATTTTGTTATTAATTCAATAGAGAATGCAAAATCGCTGATCCTTTCAAAAAATTGTTTCGCTCCCGTGTATTTTTCAAGAAAATCATTTTGTGGTTTTTCGTCAGAATTTTTCAATTCATAATAGCATTCAAATAACTCCTTAAACATTCGTGATGCAGCTCCGGAAGCCGGAACAAATTTCAGAAGTTCTTTTTTTCTTCCCCTGTTTTCGAAAACCTCAATATATGACTGAAGTTCATGCTCATCACATTTTATTATTCCATGTTTTATTGTTGCCGGAGAATCAAGGATCAGATAAGGGAAACCTGAACGAAAGTTATCAATCTGATTATTTACCTGGCTCTTTTCAAGTCCTTTCAGTCTAAGCTGTTTGGAATCGGCTGGTGAGAATTCCATAATTTTTATAGAGTTACTGGTTATCCCGAATTTCTCCAAATCTTTGATTTGGTTAGAAATTCGAGGATCCTCGAAAAAATATGAAATCGAAGATTTCTGTTTTTTCGGGACTGGTTGCTGGGTTCAAAATTTTACAAAACCTCAAACTCTTCGCTCTTAGCTCTTTGCACTCAGCTTTTCGCTCTTCTTCCGGCGTGAAATGCATCAATATTCACCTTAACAACTTCTTCGCCTTTCCTCCCGAACAATTTTTGAATCCCTTTCTCAAAATTTTCAATTGGAATATCGATGTATAGAGAAGCTGCGCCCAGCATAATAATATTTGCACTTCTAAGTGAACCCAAATCCATCGCCATTTTATCTGCATCAAGGATCAAATAATTTGGATTCTTTTTAATTTCCTCTATTATTTTTTCAATGTCCGGATAATCCGGGATATTGATATATGGTTTAGAGTTTGTTACCAGCCAACCATTATCTGATAAATAAGGCAAATAACGAAGCGATTCCATCGGCTCAACGGAAAGAATAAGGTCAGCCTGCCCGTAAGGAATAAGGTCGGAGGCAATCTCTTTATCAGACAATCGCAGGTTTGACTGTACTGCCCCTCCCCTCTGACTCATTCCATGCACCTCTGCCTGTTTCAGATACAGCTCACTTTCAAGAGCAGCCAAACCAATTGCAGTTGCAATGGTTAAAATACCCTGTCCGCCTACACCTGAGAGAATAATATCACATTTCATATGTTATATGTTATTTGTTACTGGTTATTCTTCCTTACTCAACTTCCCTTCTGTTTTTTCTTTTTTAATAAAGTTTGTATGCATTCACGTTGCGCAAGAATTACTGAAACTCCGTTATATTTAAGCTCTTCTTTAATTGTTTTTACATTATTATCATGGTTCTTTTTCAAAGGGACCAACATTCTTAAGTGCTCCTTTTCAACTCCCAAACCAAGACATATCTGTTCAATCCTGTTTGTAGCAAGGGAAAACTGACCACCGGTCATAGCAGTAATGTAGTTATCAGATATGATCAGGGTTATGGGGGATTTCTTATAAACAGCATCCAGAAGACCTGTCATTCCTGAGTGAGTAAACGTTGAGTCACCGATTACAGCAACAGATGGCTTAAGTCCGGC
>DAOVLD010000004.1 GCA_030631445.1 Bacteroidota bacterium | reverse complement strand
CTCTTTGTAGTTTTCCAAGTGAAGATATAGCTGATTTAATCTCTTTTAGTGTTTTCATGGCTCTTTTTTTTACAAATATAAGCATTTAGTGTTATATATCATAACATAGCCTATTAATTACGTTATTAATAACGTAATTAATAACGTAATTCTTTTTGATAAGCCATATATATTGTCACGCTTGTGCAGTCGGACCGCCAAAATTCATTGGCATAGCAAGTCCGCCGGGACCTTTATCTTTAATTTCACCATGCACAGCTTCATACTTTTTAATATTATCATCGAGAGCTCTCAACAATCTTTTGGCATGTTCAGGAGTAAGGATAATCCTGGATTTTACCTGTGCTTTAGGTACACCTGGCATAATCCTGACAAAGTCTAGCACAAATTCAGCTGATGAGTGTGTAATAACCGCAAGGTTTGAATAAGTTCCCTGGGCCACTTCATCATTAAGTTCTATATCCAGCTGGTTTTTTCCGGGTTTGCCTTTTTGGTCTTCCATAGTAAAAAGAATTTATAATTTTTACTCCTTATTATCTTCTCCTGTAACTACATCTCCTTCTTCAACTACATCTTTCTCCTTTTCTTTAGAGGACACCAATTTTTCATATTCTTCCATTGAACCCACAACAATCTTATCATAATTTCTTGCACCGGTTCCGGCAGGAATCAGGTGTCCTACAATAACATTTTCTTTCAGTCCTTCGAGGTAATCTACTCGTCCAAACACAGCAGCTTCGTTTAGAACTTTTGTTGTTTCCTGGAATGAAGCAGCCGACATAAAACTTCTGGTTTGCAATGCAGCTTTTGTAATTCCTTGCAGCACCTGGTTTGACGTTGCAGGAATAGCATTACGTGCTTCAATAAGTTTCTTGTCTTTTCGTTTAAGGATAGAATTTTCATCTCTGAGTTTCCTTGCAGTAATTATCTGTCCATTCTTAAATATCTGTGAATCTCCCACATCAACAATGATCATTTTATCATAAATCCAGTCGTTCTCATTCATGAATTTCAACTTGTCAACTATTTGTTTTTCAAGGAATTTGGTATCTCCCGGATCAATGATTTCAACTTTACGCATCATCTGACGAACGATGATTTCAAAATGTTTATCATTAATTTTCACACCCTGCAGCCGATAAACTTCCTGAACCTCATTAACAATATATTCCTGTACTTTTGTCGGTCCTTTGATAGCAAGGATATCCAGCGGGGTAATAGCCCCGTCAGACATTGCCAGTCCTGCCCGTACATAATCATTTTCCTGAACGAGTATTTGTTTTGACAATGGAACCAGATATTTTTTCACTTCACCTGTTCGTGATGTAACAATAATTTCACGATTCCCGCGCTTGATCTTACCAAACTGAATCTCTCCGTCAATTTCAGATACTACAGCCGGGTTTGACGGGTTTCTTGCTTCGAACAGTTCGGTAACCCTTGGCAGACCACCTGTAATATCGCCCGATTTCCCAATAGCTCTTGGTATTTTTGCCAGTATATCTCCCTCTTTAACTTCACTATTTTCATTGGTAATCACATGAGCACTAACGGGAAGGTTATAGGATTTTGACGAGGTTTTCTTTTTATCCCCCGACACGATCCTGAGAGTAGGGTTCTTAGTTTTATCTCTTGTTTCAATAATCACTTTCTCCTTGTAACCTGTTTGTTCATCAGACTCTTCCCGATAGGTAACACCTTCAATTAATTGTTGGAAATTTACTTTTCCATGTTCTTCAGAGATTATCAATGCATTATAAGGATCCCAATCACAAAGCAAGTCCCCTTTCTTTACACTGTCACCATTCTTAATATAAAGGCTCGAGCCATAAGGGATATTATGAGTTGACAGAGCAATACCTGTTTCCTTATCCAGTATCCGCATTTCAGCCAGACGTCCAATAACTACATCAACTTTTTTACCATCCTCCATTTTCTTCTTAACAATACGCAATTCTTCAATCTCAACGACTCCGTCAAATTTGGAGATGATACTGGATTCAGCCGTAATACTTGATGCAGTACCCCCAACGTGGAAAGTACGCAGTGTAAGCTGTGTCCCCGGTTCACCAATAGACTGGGCAGCAATTACACCAACTGCTTCACCTTGTTGCACCATTTGTCCGGTAGAAAGGTTTCGTCCGTAACATTTAGCACAGACTCCTCTACTGGATTCACATGTAAGAACCGAACGAATTTCTACTTCTTCGATTGGTGATTCCTCAATTTTCAGGGCAATCTCCTCAGTAATTTCTTTTCCCGAACCAATTATCAATTCATTATTTAACGGATTGTATACATCATGCACAGTAGTACGGCCCAGGATCCTTTCATAAAGTGTTTCAACAACTTCCTCATTCTTTTTAATTGCACCTGCAACAAGTCCTCTCAATGATCCACAATCAGGCTGTGAAACCACAACATCCTGTGACACATCAACCAGGCGTCTTGTCAGGTAACCTGCATCTGCAGTTTTCAGGGCAGTATCCGCCAAACCTTTTCTGGCACCATGGGTTGAAATAAAATATTCCAGAACTGAAAGTCCCTCTTTAAAATTAGACAAGATTGGGTTTTCAATAATTTCCGAAGCAGTAGCACCTGATTTTTGTGGTTTAGCCATTAGCCCCCTCATCCCGGAGAGCTGTCTTATCTGTTCTTTAGAACCACGTGCCCCTGAGTCAAGCATCATAAACACGGGATTAAATCCCTGTTTATCAGAAGACAATTGTTTCATTAGGGTTTGGGTAAGCTTGGCATTTGTATGTGTCCATATATCGATTATCTGGTTGTAACGTTCGTTGTTAGTAATAAATCCCATGTTATAGTTATTCATCACCTCATCTACGTTTTTATAACCTTCTTCCACAAGTTCAA
Organism: Bacteroidota bacterium; assembly: GCA_030631445.1. Taxonomy (GTDB): domain Bacteria; phylum Bacteroidota; class Bacteroidia; order Bacteroidales; family VadinHA17; genus JADFUQ01. Next base: position 17,418 of record DAOVLD010000004.1, on the reverse strand, counting down.
GTTTCCGTTCCGGAACGATTACATCCTTAAGATTAAATGAAAGCCCACCAAGAAAAGCCATATTATATCCAAGAGATTTGATATCATCAAGGAATTTTGCGGTAGATGAAGTCCCGGTTTTTTTCAATACTGTACCAATAATATCTCTAAGTGATTTCTTAGTCAGAAGTTCATTGATAAATCCAACCTCTTTAGGTACAAACTGGTTAAAAACTACTCGCCCTACAGTGGTTTCAATAAGATGATTAACCGGTTTCTCTTCAACTATATCATCAACTTTAACCTTTACAATGGCATGGAGATCAATTTTACCTTCATTCAGAGCAATAGTGACCTCTTGAGGAGAATAAAAAACCAAACCTTCTCCCTTGATTTTCAGGCTTTTTGTTGATTTTTTTTCTTTGGTAATATAATATAATCCAAGAACCATATCCTGTGAAGGAACTGTAATTGGAGCACCATTAGCCGGATTAAGTATATTATGTGATGCAAGCATCAGCATTTGCGCTTCAAGAATAGCAGTATTACCCAGAGGCAGATGGACTGCCATCTGATCACCATCAAAGTCGGCATTAAATGCTGTACAAACCAATGGATGTAACTGAATTGCCTTTCCCTCAATAAGTTTAGGCTGAAATGCCTGTATACCAAGGCGGTGAAGAGTTGGAGCTCTGTTAAGCAGGACAGGATGTCCTTTAAGCACACTTTCCAGAATATCCCATACAACGGGTTCTTTCCGGTCTACAATTTTCTTAGCTGATTTAACCGTTTTTACTATACCCCTTTCAATTAGTTTTCTAATAATAAAGGGTTTATACAGTTCAGCTGTCATATCCTTTGGCAACCCACATTCATGAAGTTTAAGTTCCGGACCAACAACAATAACTGACCGTGCTGAATAATCAACTCTTTTACCTAGCAGATTCTGACGGAATCTTCCTTGTTTTCCTTTTAGGCTATCACTCAACGATTTAAGCGGCCTGTTTCCATCAGTTTTAACGGCATTTGATTTCCTGGAATTATCAAATAATGAGTCAACTGATTCCTGAAGCATCCGTTTCTCATTACGAAGGATCACTTCGGGAGCTTTTATTTCAATAAGTCGCTTAAGCCTGTTATTTCTGATAATTACACGGCGGTAAAGATCGTTTAGGTCGGATGTGGCAAAACGTCCCCCATCAAGTGGCACAAGCGGTCTGAGTTCAGGAGGAATAACAGGTACTACTTTCACTATCATCCATTCGGGGCGATTTACTTTTTTTGAAGCTCTGAAAGCTTCAACAACCTGCAATCGTTTCAGGGCTTCATTTTTCCTTTGCTGCGAAGTTTCTGTATTTGCTTTATGTCTGAGAGAAAATGACATTTCATCCAGATTAAGTCGTTCAAGCAAATGAAACAGAGCCTCAGCACCCATTCCTGCAATAAATTTATCAGGATCAGTATCCTCCAGATATTGATTCTCCTTTGGAAGGCTTTCCAGAATCTCAAGATATTCCTCTTCAGTAAGGAAATCAAGATATTTAATACCATCTGTTGCTTTAACACCCGGGTTAATTACTACATATCTTTCGTAGTAAATAATAGAATCGAGTTTTTTAGTTGGAAGACCAAGAAGGTAACCCATTTTATTGGGCAGCGACTTGAAGTACCAAATATGAGCAACCGGTACTACAAGAGAGATATGACCAATACGTTCGCGCCGTACTTTCTTTTCAGTAACTTCAACACCACAACGGTCACAAACAATACCCTTGTATCTTATCCTCTTATATTTACCACAATGGCATTCAAAATCCTTAACGGGTCCGAATATCCGTTCACAGAACAAACCATCTCTTTCAGGTTTATAAGTTCTGTAATTAATTGTTTCGGGTTTCAGCACTTCTCCACACGAACGTTCGAGTATCTCTTCCGGTGAAGCCAGAGCAATTGAAATTTTTGTAAAATCACTCTTAACCTTTATATCTCTACGGAATGGCATATGTAAATAATTAAATTTTCACTAACATAATTAATTAATCAAGACTCATACTAAGTCCAAGTCCTCTAAGTTCATGTAACAGAACATTAAGGGATTCAGGTATTCCCGGTGTTGGCATGGGCTCTCCTTTTACAATAGCTTCGTACGACCGTGCTCTTCCGACAACATCATCAGATTTCACTGTCAGGATTTCCTGAAGTATGTGTGATGCTCCGAAAGCTTCAAGAGCCCAAACTTCCATCTCACCAAATCGCTGACCTCCGAATTGTGCTTTACCACCAAGAGGTTGCTGTGTAATAAGTGAGTATGGTCCGATAGACCGTGCATGCATTTTGTCGTCAACCATATGTCCAAGTTTGAGCATATAGATAATACCTACAGTAGCGGGCTGGTTAAACCGTTCGCCTGTACCTCCGTCGTACAAATAAGTTGTTCCATAATCAGGAAGGCCGGCTTTTTTGGTATATTCAGTTATTTCATCTAAAGTTGCACCATCAAATATTGGTGTTGAGAATTTTAACCCAAGACGTTGTCCTGCCCAACCCAGAACTGTTTCATATATCTGGCCAAGATTCATCCTTGATGGCACTCCCAGGGGGTTAAGTACAATATCCACAGGGGTTCCATCTTCAAGGAAAGGCATATCTTCCTGGCGTACAATTTTGGCAACAATACCTTTGTTTCCATGTCGTCCGGCCATTTTATCTCCAACTTTTATTTTTCGCTTCCTTGCCAGATAGATCTTAGCCATTTGAATAATACCGGTAGGAAGTTCATCACCTATAGAAATATTGTATTTCTGTCTCCGGTAGATTGCCTGGACATCTTTATGTTTTGTAAGGTAATTATGGACAAGAAGTTTAATAGTTTCATTTTTCTTCTTATCGGTAGTCCATTTATTCAGGTTAACATTAAGATAGTTGATTTCCTGTAGTTGTTTTAGAGTAAACTTAGTACCCTTGGGAATAAGATCAACATTCAGGTTATCTTTAACCCCCTGAGATGTTTTCCCATTTACAAGGATAAATATTTTATCAACCAATTTTGTATTCAGTTCTTCAAGTTCCTTTTTTAACTCGGCTTCTATCTTATCCAGCATTGGTTTTTCTGCAATTTTCGATCTTCTGTCCTTAACCGGTCGTGAGAAAAGGTTTTTATCAACTACCACACCGTCGAGTGATGGTCCGGCTTTCAATGAAGCATCTTTAACATCACCGGCTTTATCGCCGAAAATAGCACGAAGGAGCTTCTCTTCCGGAGAGGGATCGGATTCACCTTTTGGGGTAATTTTTCCTATAAGGATATCTCCCGGTTCAATATGAGCACCAATACGAATCAGCCCATGTTCATCCAGGTTTTTAGTTGCCTCTTCACTAACATTAGGAATATCTGGTGTAAGTTCTTCAAGACCTCTTTTTGTATCTCTTACTTCAAGAGAATGTTCCTCTATATGAATTGATGTAAAGATATCATCACGCACAACACGATCAGATATCACGATAGCATCCTCGAAATTATATCCTTTCCAGGGCATGAATGCCACTTTCAAATTTCTGCCCAGTGCAAGTTCTCCTTTTTCTGTACCAAAACCCTCGGTAAGAACCTGTCCTTTCTCAACCTTTTCTCCTTTTGAAACAATTGGTATAAGGTTAATACAGGTATTCTGATTTGTTTTCTTGTATTTTGGCAGAACATATTTTTTTACATCATCATCAAAGCTAATAAACTTCTCAACATCACTTCGGGTATAGCGTATCACAATTTCGTTGGCATCAACATATTCAACAACGCCATCACTTTCCGCGACAATTAATATTCTTGAATCCTGGATCATTGTTTTTTCCAGGCCGGTACCAACAATAGGTGCTTCAGGTTTAATAAGAGGCACTGCCTGTCTCATCATATTAGAACCCATAAGAGCTCTGTTTGCATCGTCATTCTCAAGAAATGGGATCAGGGAAGCGGCGATTGAAGCAATCTGGTTTGGAGCGACATCCATTAAGTCAACATTTTTTGCTTCCTCATGCGGAAAATCACCTTCATAGCGCGACTTAACCCTGGGATTAATAAATTCACCCTTTTCGTTTAGAGGAGCATTTGCCTGAGCAATCACTTTCTTTTCTTCTTCTTCAGCACTCAGGAAAACCACACCATCATCATTCATCTCCACCTTCCCATCCTTAACATATCTATATGGTGTTTCAATAAAACCAAGTTTGTTGATCTTGGCATAAACACACAGTGATGATATTAATCCAATATTTGGTCCTTCGGGTGTTTCGATAGGGCAAAGTCTTCCATAGTGTGTATAATGCACATCACGCACCTCGAATCCTGCTCTCTCTCGTGATAACCCACCGGGACCAAGTGCTGACATTCTTCGTTTATGGGTCATTTCAGCAAGCGGATTAGTCTGATCCATAAACTGTGATAACTGGTTTGTTCCGAAAAAGGAATTAATTACTGAAGAAAGTGTCTTTGAATTAATCAAGTCAACAGGAGTAAAAACCTCATTATCACGAACATTCATTCTTTCGCGAATAGTTCTTGCCATACGAGCCAAACCTACACCAAACTGATTATGAAGTTGTTCGCCCACTGTTCTCACTCTACGATTACTCAAATGGTCAATATCATCAACATCGGTTTTTGAGTTTATAAGTTCGATCAGATACTTAATAATCTTAATTATATCTTCCATTGTAAGGACCCTGGTATCCATAGGGATATCAAGACCCAGTTTCCTGTTTATTCTAAATCTTCCGACATCTCCCAGATCGTAACGTTTATCTGAGAAAAACAGGTTTTCGATCACTTCGCGGGCGGTACCTTCATCAGGTGGTTCGGAATTACGCAGCTGACGGTAAATATGTACAACAGCTTCTTTCTCCGAGTTGCATGGATCTTTCTGTAAGGTATTAAAGATAATCTCAAAGTCAGAGATATTTTTTTCTTCATTGTGAAGCAGGATTGTTTTTGATCCGGAATTGACAATATCTTCAATATGCTCATCTTCCAGAACTGTTTCCCGGTCAATTATCACTTCATTTCGTTCAATTGATACTACTTCACCGGTATCTTCATCAACAAAGTCTTCGACCCATGATTTCAGTACTCGTGCAGCAAGTTTTCTTCCAACTAGTTTCTTAAGAGCCGTTTTAGAAACCTTAAATTCTTCAGCAAGGTCAAATATTTCAAGTATATCTTTATCGGTTTCGTAGCCAATAGCACGTAATAATGTTGTAACCGGTAATTTCTTTTTCCGGTCGATGTACGCATACATTACATTATTAATATCGGTTGCAAATTCTATCCATGAACCTTTGAATGGAATTATCCTGGCAGAATATAATTTTGTGCCGTTAGCATGAATACTTTGCCCGAAAAAGACTCCGGGTGATCGGTGTAGTTGCGACACTATTACTCTTTCCGCACCATTAATTACAAAGGTTCCCCGTTCAGTCATATAAGGAACAACACCTAAATAGACCTCCTGTATAACTGTATCAAAATCTTCATGTTCCGGGTCGGTACAATACAGTTTTAGTTTAGCTTTCAACGGGACACTGTAAGTTAAACCTCTTTCTAAACATTCATCAATAGTGTAGCGGGGAGGATCAATGTTATAATCAAGAAATTCCAGAACAAAATTATTCCTGGTATCGGTAATTGGGTAATTTTCGCTAAAGACTTTATACAGTCCTTCTTTTTTCCTTTGTTCCTGAATTGAATTTAGTTGAAAAAAATTCCTGAATGATTTCAACTGAATATCCAGAAAATCAGGATAATCCATTTGTTCAGTAATGGAAGCGAAACTAATTCTTTCGTTTATTTTTGAGGACATCTTAATAAGATTATGTTGACTTAATTATATATAACGACGAAAAGGTTTAGAATCCTTTACCGGATTCCAAACCTGAGAAACCTAATAATATTAAGGTGATAGTTTCTATTTAATTTCAACTTCTGCTCCTGCTTCTTCTAATTGATTTTTAAGCGATTCGGCTTCGTCTTTAGTAACACCTTCCTTAACGGCTTTTGGTGCAGAGTCAACCAGATTTTTAGCTTCTTTAAGTCCTAATCCGGTGAGTTCCTTAACCAGTTTTACTACCTGAAGTTTTGCTCCACCGGGAGCATTAAGTACAACATTAAATTCAGTCTGTTCAGCAGTTCCGCCTTCTTCACCAGCAACACCGGCTCCGGCAACAGCAACAGCTGCAGCTGCTGGTTCAATTCCATATTCTTCTTTAAGAACATCTGCCAACTCATTAACTTCTTTTACAGTGAGATTAACCAATTCTTCTGCTAACTTTTTTACATCTGACATTTTCTTGGATTTTTTTAAGTTTTATTATAATTATTTTTATTATTCTCTATCAGCAAGTGTTTTTACAACACCTGATATAATATTTCTACCTGACTGCAGGGCTGAAATAACATTCTTTACAGGTGATTGAAGCAACATAATTACATCTGAAATGAGTTCGTCTTTAGACTTAATACCAACAAGAGTTTCAAGTTTTTCATCTCCAATATAAAGTCCTTCTTCAACAAAAGCAGCCTTTAGCACAGGCTTATCATGTTTTTTTCTAAACTCTTTAATAAGTTTTGCCGGAACATTACCGGTATTAGAAAACATGATTGAGGTCGGTTGTTCAAGCAATGGATACAATTCCTGAAAGTCACCTTCAGAATTTTCCAGTGCAATTTTCAATAATGTGTTTTTAACTACAATCAGCATAATCTCATTTTCAAAGCATTTCCTACGCAGAGCGCTAGTGTCTTCGGCGTTAAGCTCAGAAACGTCAGTAAGATAAAAATGAGGATATTCTTTTATCTTCTCTGCCAGATCATTGATGATTATATTTTTCTCTTCTTTATTCATAGCAACTTACACGTCTTTTGTCACAATTAACTTAATCTTCGTTAAAGGCTTTAGCATCAATCTTTATCCCCGGACTCATGGTACTTGAAAGATAAATAGATTTTATATATGTACCTTTCGCAGAAGCTGGTTTCAGTTTTACAACTGTATTGATAAATTCTCTTGCATTTTCAACAATCTTTTGGGGTTCAAATGAAACCTTTCCAATAGATGCATGAAGGATACCATATTTATCAACTTTAAAATCGATCTTTCCTTTTTTAACTTCTGAAACCGCTTTTCCAATATCTGTAGTCACAGTTCCACTTTTCGGATTAGGCATTAGTCCACGTGGTCCGAGTACTCTTCCCAATGGTCCAACTTTACCCATAACCTGAGGCATAGTGATAATAACATCCATATCTGTCCAGCCACCTTTTATTTTTTCGACATACTCATCGAGTCCAACAAAATCGGCACCGGCATTTTTAGCCTCCTCCTCTTTGTCAGGTGTACATAGCACCAGTACGCGGGTTTCTTTACCCGTACCATTAGGAAGGGTTACTACCCCACGAACCATCTGGTTAGATTTTCTTGGGTCAATACCTAATCTGATATCGAGGTCAAGAGAAGCATCAAATTTGGTTGTTGAAATTTCTTTCACCAAACCAGCAGCCTCAATTAACCTGTATAGTTTACCTTCTTCAATTTTTTCAAGAGCTAATTTTCTATTTTTAGTATGCTTAGTCATTCTAATTGAAGTATTAAATCTTAATTATTTCCCGGGAATGTACCTTCTACATTAATTCCCATACTACGGGCAGTACCAGCCACTAGTTTCATTGCAGACTCAACAGTAAATGCATTTAAATCAGGCATTTTCTCCTCGGCAATTTTTTTCACCTGATCCCATGATACTGTTGCAATCTTAGTTCTGTTCGGTTCAGCTGACCCGGACTTTTTCTTTGATGCTTCAAGTAACTGGACAGCTACCGGTGGAGTTTTTGTCACAAAAGTGAATGATTTATCCGTATATACTGTAATAATAACTGGAATAAGTTTTCCTGCTTTATCCTGCGTTTTGGTGTTAAACTGTTTGCAAAACTCCATTATATTCACCCCTTTAGCACCTAATGCAGGCCCTACCGGAGGTGATGGATTTGCTGCACTGCCACGAATCTGTAACTTAATAATCCCAGAAACTTCTTTTGCCATAATCTGGTTTTGTTTAATAGTTATTGGTAAAACATGCGATAGTTATTCAGGAAGCATTATAATTTTCATAACTATCTATAATAATAATTCTCCATAAGGAGATTTAATCTTTCTCAACCTGCATAAAGCTAAGTTCCAGCGGAGTTTTCCTGCCGAAAATCTTAACCATGACTTTCAATTTTTTCTTTTCTTCGTTCACTACTTCAATAATACCGTTAAAACCATTGAAAGGTCCATCAATTACTTTAACCGACTCACCTATAAAATATGGAACAGTAATTTCTTCATCACTTGATGCCAGCTCGTCAACTTTACCAAGGATCCTGTTCACTTCTGATTCTCTCAAAGGAAGCGGACTGCCTCCTTTTGAACCTCCAAGAAAACCAATTACATTAGGAATATTCCTAAGAATGTGTTCTACTTCACCGACAAGAGCTGCTTCAATAAGAACATATCCGGGGAAAAAGTTTCTTTCTTTGCTTATTTTTTTCCCATTACGAATCTGGTAAACTTTTTCAGTTGGTATTAATATCTGGGCAACAAGATCCTGCAAATTCAATCTGCTCACTTCGCTTTCAATGTACTCCAATACCTTTTTTTCTTTTCCGCCAATTGCTCTCAACACATACCATTTCATTTCTTTCTTTGCCATAGAACAATTGGTTTTAATAGAACATCCCATAAATAAATCCCATGATATTCTCAAAGGAATAATCCATAATAAAGACAACCATAGCTATTATCAAAGATGCAATCATTACAACAACTGAGCTACTCTGTAATTCCCCCCAGGTTGGCCAGGACACTTTGTGGAGTAGTTCATTATATGCGTCATTAAAATACCTTATCACTTTCATAATTCATTCGCGTTTGCACGGGTAGAGAGGCTCGAACTCCCGACACCTGGTTTTGGAGACCAGTGCTCTACCAACTGAGCTACACCCGTATGCCTATTTAATTTACACATACAAGGTTATGAACCTAACCGGATCATTAACCCTAAATGATTAATTTTCAATCAGGCTAAAATATCTATTCAACAATTTCGATTACCTGGCCGGCTCCAACAGTTCTACCACCTTCACGAATAGCAAAACGTAATCCTTTATCAATTGCAACAGGATAAATTAAATCTACAATAATGGTAACATTATCACCAGGCATAACCATTTCTGTACCTTCAGGCAGAGCGATTTCTCCTGTTACATCAAGAGTTCTGAGATAGAACTGCGGACGGTATTTTTGATGGAAAGGAGTATGACGTCCACCTTCTTCTTTTTTAAGAACATACACTTCAGCTTTAAAACGTGTATGTGGTTTAATTGCACCAGGTTTTGCCAATACCATTCCGCGCTTAATTTCTTTTTTGTCCACACCTCGCAGTAATAATCCAACGTTATCACCTGCTTCACCGCGGTCAAGAATCTTTCTGAACATCTCAACACCTGTACAAACAGTCTTTCTGTTCTTAGCACCAAGACCAACCATTTCAAGTGTATCACCGGTATTTACAATCCCTGTTTCGATACGTCCGGTTGCAACAGTACCACGACCTGTAATTGAAAAGATATCCTCAACAGGCATCAGGAATGGTTTTTCATTATCACGTGGAGGAATTGGAATATACTCGTCAACAGCTTTCATCAGCTCAAGTACTTTTTCTTCCCATTTAGCTTCACCATTCATTGCTCCAAGAGCTGAACCCAGAATTACCGGGATATTATCACCATCAAATTCATAAAAATCCAGTAATTCACGAACTTCCATTTCAACAAGTTCCAGCATTTCTTCGTCATCAACCATATCTACTTTATTCAGGAAAACAACGATTTTCGGGACATTTACCTGACGAGCAAGAAGGATATGTTCACGTGTTTGTGGCATTGGACCATCCGTTGCAGCAACAACCAGAATTGCACCATCCATCTGTGCCGCACCGGTTACCATATTCTTAACATAGTCAGCGTGTCCGGGACAGTCGACATGCGCATAGTGACGTGATTCAGTTTGATACTCAACGTGAGCAGTATTAATTGTAATACCCCTTTCTTTTTCTTCAGGTGCATTATCAATTGAATCAAAGTCCATAATCTCTGACAAACCTGCTTTATGTAAAACCCTAGTGATTGCAGATGTCAAAGTAGTTTTCCCATGGTCAACATGACCTATAGTCCCTATGTTGACATGTGGTTTTGATCTATCAAATTTTTCTTTAGCCATAACTCCAGTAAATTATTGATTAAGTGATTGAAAATTAATTATTAATTCGTTTGTTGAGCCAATGACGAGAATTGAACTCGTGACCTCTTCCTTACCAAGGAAGCGCTCTACCCCTGAGCTACATCGGCCTTTGGTTAGAGCGGGAGACGGAATTCGAATCCGCGACCCTCAGCTTGGAAGGCTGATGCTCTACCAACTGAGCTACTCCCGCGATAAAGTGTAAATGTGGTCGTTTATACCCCACAACTACGATCATATTTTATTAACCAACAGGTGGGGAGAGCAGGATTCGAACCTACGAAGGCGTCCGCCAACAGATTTACAGTCTGCCCCAGTTGGCCACTTTGGTATCTCCCCTATTGTTAAAAACCTGTTAACATATTCCTAACAAGCTGGTTTTGTTTTCCAAACAATTGCCAAACGAGCCGATGGAGGGATTCGAACCCACGGCCTGCTGATTACAAATCAGCTGCTCTGACCAACTGAGCTACATCGGCGATTTTTAAAGAACGTTCCTATCCCATCTAACCTCTGAAAATTGGTTTGCAAATTTATAAATATTTTATTGATTACCCAAAAAATAATTTGTATATTTTTGCCAGTGGTTAAATCCCCCTTTGTTTCCCTTTTTGTTTAGTGATTTGTCGCCTTAAAGCATCAATAACATTGTCCGTTGCTTCTTCGAAAGTTTTGTTTTGTTTTTTTGCAAATAATGGATTACGAGGTATATCAAGTTTTATTTCAACGATCTTATTATGGTCATCCTGAACATTAATTAACTTTAAAAAAATATCAGCAGCAAGAATATCATCTCTGTACTGCAATAATTTTTTCACCTTTACCTTAATAAAGTCCAGAAGTTTTTTGTCGGCATCAAAATGAACTGAATGAATCTGAATCTCCATAATAATATAGATTTATGCTCTGGGATGAGCTAGTTTATAAACTTGTTTTAATTTCTCGAATGTATTATGTGTATATATTTGTGTTGCAGATAAATTTGCATGACCCAGCAATTCTTTAACTGCATTTAAATCTGCTCCATTATTTAAAAGATGTGTAGCAAATGTATGCCTGAGAATATGAGGACTTTTTTTCTCAATCGTTGTTACAAACTCTAAATGTTTCTTCACAATCCGGTAAACCAATTTACCATACATTTTTTTACCCTTATCTGATAAAAAGAAATAAGAATCAACAAGCCCGTGAAAAGATTCGTTCCGGTATTTCAGGTATTTTTCTATATTTGGTTTCATCTCTTTTGTAAACGGTATTATCCTCTCTTTATTCCTTTTACCCAATACTTTAATCGTCATCCCATCAATATCAATATCATGATCACGCATTCCTATTAATTCTTCTCTTCTTATTCCTGTAACATATAATATCTCTATTAGTAACCTATTCCTTGTTCCGCTAAAATCTTCTCCAAAATCATATTGATCGAGTAACTGATCCATATGCTTCTGTTCAACAAATTCAGGTAGTTTTGTTTTTTGCTTCAGACCCAGAATACCATTCATCGGGTTTTTTGTAATAGCACCTTCTCTAATAAGAAACTGGTAAAATGTTTTTAGTGTAGTTAATTTTCGATTCACCGAGCGTGGTGCCAGACCTTCTTCCATAAGCTGAACAACCCAGCCCCTAACAACCTTTACATCAACCTCATCAAGATTCAGGTTTTTATGAACCGATCTGCAATACCTGGTAAATTGATCCAAATCAATACTATAGGATTGTACGGTGTTTGAAGAATTTCGTTTTTCGTGCTGTAGATATGCTAAAAAGGATTCCTTGTAATTCATATATGGGGCCCCCCCCAAATAAAATTAATTAAAGACGTTTAGTATACATTCCTGTTAGTGAATGTAACTATTCCTCTTCTTCCTGAATCTTTTGTTTATATACGGCTTTCTTTACAATTTCACGCTTCTTCTTCGAAGGTTTAATAAAAGCCTGCCTTTCCCTGAGCTCCCTAATTACTCCGGTTTTTTCAAATTTTCGTTTGAACTTCTTCAGCGCCCTTTCTATATTTTCACCTTCTTTTACTGGTATTACAATCATATTAACTTTTTTTGTTTAAAATTGAGCCGCAAATTTATAAATTGATATTTCATTATCAAACAGATTTCTAAAAAAATTAATAGTGCCTAAAGTTTAAAGTGCTTAAAGTTATAATTTCTTCTCTTCCCAACTTTAGTCACTTTTAACTTTAGTTCACTTTCAACTTCTTCTCATTTACTCACTAAATATAATGTTTTTTTAACTCTAATCAAATAAAAAGAACTAAAATTTCAATTTGATTTCTCAATACTCACCATAATATACGGCTTGATCCTTGAAAAACTTTCTTCGGGAATTATCCTGTTGGTTTTTAATTCGTTAACATCTTTAATATTTCCCTGAATATCTCTGTAATTTAATATACCCTTAACTGTATAAACATCCAGGTAGGGGTGTCTGATTAATTTTGAAAAAACGGCTTTATTAAGATCAATTCTTGTTATTCCAGTTGTATCAATATTAACTGCCCGACTAATAATTTCAAATGTCTCATACGGTAAACCATACACTTCAAGCAGTTGTTCTTTCATAACAAATCCTCCTAACAGGTTCCTATACTTTAATATTCTTCCGGCTAAAACCGGACCAATACCTGGTAAATCAACAAGTAAGAGAGAATCAGCTGAATTAAGCTCAACTAATTGTATTTTTTTATCATTGATTATTACACATGTACCGGTTTTAATATCCGGGCCATCAATTTCCAGAATCTGTATATATGGCTCTGCCAGTTTATACCAATCCATTTTCAAACCATATATCTTCTTAAGGTCTTCGGGCTTATAAAACCGACCGCCCTTCTTCAAATATTTTCTGATAGTGTTTATTGTTTTATCAGAGAGGCCAAGATGCTTCCACTTATCAACCGAAAGAACATTCGGATCAAATTCAAAAAACTGAATATCATCCATGTTTTCAAATGGTTTATCCCTGTTTTTCAAAGGTAAAACACCATCTTCTGCACTACTAATCAATTGTTCAAATGCCTTAATCTCTTTTTCAAAATCAGAATAGTCTGTTGACCGGTTAACAATAATCTTTGGTAAAAATAGATATCCTGCCAAAACAAGAATTATAAGAACAACCAATACCAGGGTTCCATTCTTTTCTGCTTTTGAGAAAGTAAAGTATTGTTTTAGAAAATTGCGGATCATAAGTTTCAGTTAGTTGTCAGGATACCAAATTAAGAACATAGCTTCACAAAGTAATAAATTCTCACAACGAAAACGGAAATGCCTAATTTCCAAATACCCTAAGTTTATAAAGGAAAACCATTGCAATTGCAATAGGTGCAATAAACTTTACAATAAACATAAAAGCAGGCAAATATCTGCCCCTAAGGCTTCCTGAATTAGTTAGTTCGTCTCCGGCTATCCTGGCTTTGAGTGACCATCCAATAAATATTACAATAAAGAATCCTCCTACCGGCAGAAGAATATTGGCAGATGTAAAGTTCATTATTTGAAAAATATTTGAACCAAACAATGTCAGGTTAGATGCCCATCCCCAGGATGCAGCAGCAAAAACTCCCAAAACGGATATAGAAGCTGCCGCAAGAATGGTAGCTTTCTTCCTGCTCATTTTCAATTCTTCAATAAAATAAGCAACTACGACTTCAAGAACTGAGATAGTAGAAGTTAATGCAGCTACTGTGAGAAGAATAAAGAACATCAGGGAGAAAATGTATCCTCCGGGCATCTGCTGGAATATTTTCGGAAGAGTAATAAATACCAAACCTTCTTCAGAAGCAGGATCAATACCAAAAGCAAAAACAGCAGGAAAAATAGCAATCCCGGCAAGAACTGCTATAAAGGTATCAGCTAATGAAACGCTTAGAGCTGTATTTGCAAGATTTTCCTTTTTTCTGATATATGAACCATAGGTAATAAGTGTTCCCATACCAATACTTAATGAAAAGAAAGCCTGCCCTAGTGCTTCCAAAACCGTTTTTCCCGTGATTTTTGAAAAATCGGGCTTAAACAGAAAAGACAATCCTTCAGATGCACCCGGTAATGTCACTGCCCTGATATCCAAAATAATAATCAACACCAACAGTAATGGCATTAAAACTTTTGTATATTTTTCAATACCTTTTTGGACACCGGCTAAAATTATCCAGGCTGTCATAGCCATAAATATCAACATCCATAAAATAGGCCTAATGGATCCTTCCCGGAAAGCATCAAACATACCGGTAAGCTCTTCTGAAGATTTTCCCTCGAATGCATTTGTAACAGACTGGAAAAGATACTCAAGAGTCCATCCTGCTACAGCACTATAAAAAGCCAGTATCATAAAAGCAGCTCCAACACCCATTAAACCAACAAGAAACCATGGTTTACCAGGTGCCAGTTTTTTAAATGCACCATATGGATTTCGTAGTGACCGTCTGCCAATTACAAATTCAGACATCATTACCGGAATACCAATTCCTATAATAAACAACAAGTAAACAACCAGGAAAGCTCCCCCGCCATTCTCTCCGACAACATAGGGGAATCGCCAGATATTTCCAAGGCCGATTGCTGAACCCGCGGCTGCTGCAATCACTCCAAATTTACTGGTAAAACTACCCCGTGGTGGTAAATCCTTATGATCCATAAATGTTAAATATTATATTGAAAAAAATTATCATTGAAAAATCAACAGATTTGCAAAAAACGAACTATTATTTAAAATTTTATGATTTAAAACGGATAACCAATTCCAAGATGTAGAGTAAAATCATCCTTGAAATTTACTCCCCCGTTGGTCATAACCCATTTATTACTACCATTAATAGAAGGATCCCTAAGCTTCATTCCCAGATCAAGGCGAAAAATGAAGAATGAGAAATCAAACCTTGCACCAAATCCGGTACCTAATGCAATATCATCATAGAATTTATCCCATTGGAAAACAGAACCTGGTCGTTCATCTTCCTGCCTTATTGACCAGATATTACCTGCGTCAAGGAACAAAGCTCCTTCAAGTACCCAAAAAAGTTTAAACCTGTATTCAAGGTTTGTTTCAAATTTTATATCAGCAGTTTGATTATAGAATTTGACATCACCGGGATCATAAGAGCCCGGACCAAGCTCTCTTACATTCCACGCACGAATACCGTTAGCCCCTCCACCAAAATATTGCTTCTCGAATGGCATCGCCTGCGAATTTCCATATGGATAACCAACACCTAAAAAAGCACGGTACACAAGCTGGTCCGTTTTATTGATATAATGATGATACCGAAAATCAATATCCCCTTTAAGATATTGCGCGTATTCCAATCCTAAAATACTGTAGTTTTCATTTTCCTTCTCCCGGTTTGACAGATTCAGTAAACCGGATAATGAATTTCCGGCAGACTCCATGTTCAGGCGAAAGAATGTATAGTCAGCCACCTTCTTTATATTCTGATTATTGTAAATGTAGCTGTAATTCAGAGCCGTGATCAATACATCTTTATAACTATAGGCAAGGTAGGTAGTTGTATCAAGTTTTTGGGCAAAATCGGGATCAATAACCGGTAGCTTCACTGCATTAATTTCCAGCGGATTCACTATATGTGTGGAGTATTTTGATGATTGCCAGTGATATCCAAAAGAAATATTTGCAATAGTCCTGGTAAAAACAGGCCTTTTCTGATAATTATAAGCGAATGATAAAAAGGTTTCGGGGTTATATTTCTTAATAAATCTTTCGGCATCAAGGAAAGGAAAAAGGAATTTTGGAAAATTGATTCTTGCTTCTGTACCCAGCTCAAGTGTATTTTGTAAAGTGCCTGATTTTTCAGTAAGTGTTTCAAAAGCTCCTTTCAACTTAAGATCAAGAACTTCAGATCCTCTAAATAAATTACGGTGCTTGTATAATAAATTAACTGCTCCACCTAAATTTCCTGCAGAATTCGTGCCTTCAAGCTCAATGGTATAAGATTGAAGGGTAATGGGTATCAATTGAATGTGACAATTCAGTAAATAGTCATCTTCTTGCTTTCCTGCATTTTCAACTTCTTTGAAATTAATATTGATAGATCTGTAAACATCGAGCGAGGTTAAATGTAAACGGGTTTGCGCCACATCAGTCTGGTCGTAATATTGACCTCCCTTAATATAATTCGACTGAAGAATCCGTTTGGATTTGACCAGGAAGTTACTATCCCTGCCCATTATATAAAATCCGTCATAATTAAAAGTATCAAGATCCTGATAGTACTTACCGGGATCAGCAAGGGCTGATTGCGGATCAAAACCGGGGTAAATAAAAACATTGTTTATTATATATTTTCGATGAGGGACTTCCAGTATCTGGTTTGAAGCTGTTTGTATACGATACTTATTTATTACCAGAGTAAGATCAAGCTGATGATCACCAACAGTACTGTCAGCCTTAAAAGAAATATATTCTTTCGAAAAATTATAATATCCATCGTTCCTAATTAGTCGTTCAATTCTTAACCTTTCCTGCTGAAGAATATCAACATCATATTTCTGTCCGGTACGGATAACTGATAAAATTGTATCCGCCAGAATGATTTTAGCAATTGCTGTATCTTCGATCTGATAATATATTTTTCTGATTTTAAAAGGGATACCGGAACGAACTTGAAAAACAACCCGTGCTTTTTTCTTTTTTGTGAAAATTGTATCATTTACAGAAGCATTGAAGTATCCCTTATGAACAAGGAAGGATTCAATATCCTTACTGGATTTACCGGTTTGAAATTCATCAAATATCACAGGTTCTTCACCAATAGTGCGCAACCATTTATGGGGCCATTTTTCTTTCTCCTGATTTGACAAATTATACAACCCAAGATGAAATCGAAATCCAAGAATCTTTTTATTAGGCTTTTGCTTTATATAATATTTAAGCTCACTTTTACTGATACTTTTTGTTTTTTGATCAAAATGAATAGAATTATTATCAAGAAGGGTCTTGTTTTCGGGTATGTATTTAGTTGGATTACACGACACAAAAACAATCAGTGAAAGACCGATTATATACCGGGCATATAATACTGAAATGTTTTTATTTAATACGTGAATTCTCAAAACTTGTAGTTAACATTCTCCTTTTCGAAGGCAAATATAAT
>DAOVLD010000051.1 GCA_030631445.1 Bacteroidota bacterium | reverse complement strand
AATATGTCGAAAAAAAGGAAAAATGAAATGTCGTTCCTTGACCATCTTGAAGAACTGAGATGGCATCTTTTACGGGCATTTTTGTCAATTCTTATTATTGCTATTGCAGCATTTATTTTTCATGACATTATTTTCGACAAGATTATACTGGCTCCAAAAACTCCTGAATTTTTCACAAACCGGATGTTTTGTGCATTTAGTAAAATTGTAAATGCCCCGGCTCTTTGTATAAATTCCAACCCATTTGAAATAATTAACATTCGTATGGCAGGACAGTTTACTACCCATATTATGGTCTCAATTATTGCAGGTATTATTCTTGCATTCCCTTATATTTTTTTCGAGTTCTGGTCATTTGTCAAACCTGCATTATATTCAAAAGAAAAGGGTTATGCTGGCGGTGCAGTTTTTTACACCTCATTACTGTTCCTTTTAGGAGTCTTGTTCGGATTTTATGTTATTACACCTTTATCTGTTCACTTTCTTGGTTCATATACCGTTAGCTCCCAGGTCGAAAATCAAATTAACCTGACTTCATACATTTCAACAGTAGCAAAGGTAGTTCTGGCAAGCGGTATCGTTTTTGAACTACCTGTATTAGTATTCTTTTTAACCAAAATAGGTTTAATCACGCCATCTTTTCTGAGGCAATACAGGAAGCATTCTATTGTAGCAATCCTGCTTCTTTCTGCAATTATTACACCTCCCGATATTTTCAGCCAGGTTCTTGTTTGTTTCCCGCTATTATTCCTTTATGAAATCGGAATAATTATTTCAAAAAGGATCCTGGCCAAAGAAAAAGCCTGGCTTGAAGAAGATTGACAAGAATAAGGCTAAGGCTTAGGCAAAGGCTAAGAGAAGAAAGGGAAATCAGCAGGTGAAAGTATGGAATGATGGAATAATGGAAGATTGGCAATAATAGTAAATATTGACTAATACTTTGGCTATGCCCAGTAAGGAATATCGTAGTACTTACGTTTCAATTTATTAAATAATTTCATTACTTGCATTATCTTTCAATTTTGCACTGAAATCCTTATTGGATACAGCTTTTGTTATCTTCTGGCATTTTTGTTCCCTTTATTTGATTTAAGAACAAGGAACACCGATTAACGATTTTTGATTTATTTGCCAATAATGATTTTTTCAAATCAAATTTATTCATTTCGGTCTTTACTTCTAAATTCTTAAATCGTTAATCCTTGTTCGATATTCAATTAAATCTGTCTGTTTTTCCCTGCTTAAAGACAACAACAATACTAAGGGAATGTTTTTCAATTTTCTAATTTTCAGTTTCGAATAGAATATTCCTGGATAATTATACATTACCAAAAGACTATAAAGTAATATATAAATGTCGATTTAGATTATTACCTTTGCAGTGCATGGTATTAAAGAAGTTTGCAGATCATGAAGCTCAGGACTGAAAATCTAGTTAAGAAATATCGAAAAAGAACCGTAGTAAATCAAGTATCCATTGAGGTGGAACAGGGTGAAATTGTAGGATTGCTTGGTCCGAACGGTGCCGGCAAGACTACGACATTTTATATGATTGTGGGCCTGATAACCCCAAACCAGGGCAGGATTTTCCTGGAAGATAAAGAAATCACAAAACTCCCTGTATACAGGCGGGCTCAGAAAGGGATTGGATACCTTGCTCAGGAAGCATCGGTCTTCAGAAAACTAAGTGTAGAGGACAACATAAGAGCAATTTTAGAAATGTCTGATCTTAGTGCTGAAATTCAGCGTGACAGGCTCGAATCATTGCTTGTGGAATTTGGATTGGAAAAAATCAGGAAAAGTAAAGGCATACAACTATCCGGAGGAGAAAGAAGGCGAACTGAAATTGCCAGGGCATTAGCCATAAAACCTAACTTTATCCTGCTTGATGAGCCATTTGCAGGGGTCGATCCCATTGCTGTTGAAGACATCCAGGAAATTGTGTCAAGTCTGAAAACTAAAAATATCGGGATACTGATAACTGATCATAACGTGCATGAAACACTCTCAATTACTGACAGGGCCTATTTACTGTTTGAAGGCAGTATTCTGAAATCCGGCTCTTCAGAAGAGCTTGCAAATGATGAAAAAGTCAGGAAAGTATATCTTGGTAAGAATTTTTCACTGCGACGATAACTATCTATTCCCTTTTTTAATTATCTTGAAAATTTAAATATATTTGCGGTGAATTTCAAGGCGGATGTGGCGTAATTGGTAGCCGCGCTAGACTTAGGATCTAGTGCCTTCGGGCGTGGGGGTTCGAGTCCCTTCATCCGCACAAAATAACAACCGCTTAACTTTCGAAATTTGACCGGGAGTTAGCGGTTTTTTACCATGTAATTTTTAAAACTACTATATGAATA
Organism: Bacteroidota bacterium; assembly: GCA_030631445.1. GTDB lineage: Bacteria > Bacteroidota > Bacteroidia > Bacteroidales > VadinHA17 > JADFUQ01. Next base: position 6,656 of record DAOVLD010000051.1, on the reverse strand, counting down.
TTACTAAAGAAAATATTGACGAGTTGAATGCAGAATTAAAAATCACCATTGAAGAAAGTGATTATAAAGAAAAAGTGGAAACTGTACTGACAGATTATAGAAGAAAAGCAAAAATTGACGGTTTCAGACCAGGTAAAGTACCTGCAGGTATGATTAAGAAAATGTACGGTACTGCAGTATTGGTTGATGAGGTAAACAAGATCCTTTCGGAATCTATTTTCAATTACCTTGATAAAGAAAAATTGAATATCCTTGGAGAACCTCTACCAGGTGAAAAGGAACAGAATATTGATTTTGAAAAACAAACTGAATTTGAATTTTTATTCGACATTGGACTCGCTCCCGAATTCGAAGTAACCCTGACAAAAAAAGATAAAATTCCTTATTATACCATTAAGGTTGATAAGAAGCTTATTGACTCATACACTGAAAACTATACCAGAAAATTCGGACATTTTAAATCAGCAGATAAAGTGGAAAAATCAGAGATGCTTAAGGGTGACATCATTCAAATTGATACGGAAGGCAATATAAAAGAAAACGGTTTTTCCAATAATGATGCAACAATATCTCTTGAAATACTTAAGGATGATAGTGTAATAAAGAAATTTACAGGTAAAAAAACCGGGGAATCAATTGATTTCGATATTAAAAAAGCTTATCCCAATAACTCTGAAATTGCTGCTATCCTGGGAACTGAAAAGGAAAACGTGATTGATATTGACCCTCTTGTGAGATTTACAATAAAAGAGATCTCAAAATTCGAAAATGCAGATATAAACCAGGAATTGTTCGATAAGGCATTTGGTAAAGATAAAATCAAGTCGGCAGAAGAGTTTTACAACAGGATCAAAGAGGAAATTCAAGCGAACCTGAAAAAAGAAAGTGATTACCGGTTTGCTGTGGATGTTAAAGAAAAAATGATTGATAAAATGAAACTCTCGCTTCCTGAAAAATTTCTTAAAAGGTGGTTGCTTAAAAATAACGAAAAGAAAGTTACGCCTGATCAGATTGAAAAAGAATTCGATCAGGTTGCCGAAGACCTAAAATGGCAGCTCATTAAAGACAAGATAATTAAGGAGCAGGATGTGAAAGTTTCTAAAGATGAGGTTCTTGAATATGCCAAAGTAGTTGCCCTTATGCAATTTCAACAATATGGTATGGCAGGAATGCCTGATGAACAACTGGAGGGCTTCGCCAAAGAGATCTTGAAGAAAGAGGATGATAAGAGAAGAATGTATGCTAAACTATTTGAAGACAAAACTATTGCGTATATTAAAGAAAATGTGAAAATTGATGAAAAGATGGTTTCAACGGATAATTTTAATAAACTATTTGAAAAGAAATAAGTATTGACCTACCGATCATGTTTTTTATTACTTTTGATATTATTGTAACCAAAATTTAAAAGTCATGGATTATCAAGACGATTTTAGAAAATATGCCACTCGCCACAGGGGAATTAACAGTATGGTTTTTGACCAGATTAAATCCATATCTAATGATTATATCTCCCCTACCATTATTGAGGAAAGGCAGTTAAACGTAGCTTCCATGGATGTTTTTTCGAGACTAATGATGGACAGGATCATATTCCTTGGACTACCAATCGACGACTATGTTGCAAATATAATTCAGGCCCAGTTATTGTATCTTGAATCAACCGATCCGACAAAGGATATCCAGATCTATTTAAACACCCCCGGAGGAACAATCCATGCCGGATTGGGCATTTATGATACTATGCAATATATCAGTTCGGATATTGCCACCATATGCACAGGAATGGCAGCATCAATGGGCGCGGTATTGCTTACTGCAGGTACCAAAGGTAAAAGATCAGCCCTGAAACATTCCAGGATCATGATACATCAACCCATGGGTGGTGCACAGGGGCAAGCGTCTGATATTGAGATTACTGCCCGTGAGATTCTTAAAGCCAGGAATCAACTTTATGTTATAATTGCTAATCATACAGGCAATAGTATTAAAAAAGTTGAAAAGGATGCTGATCGTGATTACTGGATGTCTTCTGAAGAAGCAAAAAAATATGGAATGATTGACGAAGTGTTGACAAGAGAGAAGAAAAAGTGATAAAAGTTGACTACTAAATCACTTTCATTCATTTTTGTATATTTGTAAAGAATTAAATTAGTAAAATGTAGCATTCAGGTTATGGATAAGTGTTCATTTTGCGGAAGAGATAAGAAAGACACAAACTTGCTGATCGCAGGAATTTCCGGTCATATCTGTGATCATTGTATCGAGCAGGCATATAACATCATTCAGGAAGAGACTAAAGGAAAAAGCAGTTTTGATGTTAGCCAGATACAACTTCTCAAACCGCGTGAAATAAAAAAGTTTCTTGACCAGTATGTGATTGGACAAGAAGAGGCAAAAAAATATTTGTCCGTTGCCGTTTATAACCATTACAAAAGGTTGATCCAACCCCGTAATGATGACGATGGCATTGAAATTGAAAAGTCAAACATCATTCTTGTAGGCGAAACAGGAACAGGTAAAACCCTGCTTGCCCGTACTATTGCCCGGATGTTGCATGTCCCTTTTACTATCGTTGACGCTACTGTACTAACTGAAGCCGGATATGTTGGTGAAGATATTGAAAGTTTGCTTACGCGGTTATTGCAGGTTGCTGATTATGATGTAAAAGCTGCTGAAAAGGGAATTATTTTTATTGATGAGATTGATAAAATTGCACGGAAAAGCGATAACCCGTCAATTACACGTGATGTCTCCGGAGAAGGTGTCCAGCAAGGACTTCTTAAGCTTCTTGAAGGATCAATTGTAAATGTTCCACCCCAGGGAGGAAGAAAGCATCCGGAACAAAAAATGATACCTGTAAATACACAAAACATTCTTTTCATTTGTGGTGGTGCTTTTGATGGTATTGAAAAGAAAATTGCCAACCGGATGAATACACAGGTTGTTGGGTATGGTGCCGGAAAAAACAGGGATTATATTAATAAAGATAACCTGCTCGAATATATTGCTCCGCAGGATCTGAAATCTTATGGCATGATCCCTGAAATAATCGGCCGGCTTCCAATTCTTACTCACCTTGATCCGCTTGATAAACCTACTCTTAGAGATATTCTTACCGAGCCGAAGAATTCTATAATCAAACAATACATTAAACTGTTTCGTATTGACAATATTGAACTTTCTTTCGATAATAAAGTACTGGAATATATTGTTGATAGATCTATAGAATTCAAGCTTGGAGCACGTGGTCTCCGTTCAATCTGCGAGGTTATTATGATGGATGCTATGTTTAATCTTCCATCGGATAACGTTTCAAAACTTAGAATTACAACTAATTATGCGCGGCAAAAGCTTGAAAAAATAAATATAAAATTACTTAAAGCATCATAAAAAAAGGCGGTTCAAACCGCCTTTTTTCTTTTCCTGTATATTCTATCAGTTCAGATTCCTGTGCCGGTACCTTAACAGAATAGTTTTGGTTTCCCCATTCCTTGAAACTGTTGCTTCATTATCACACTCACCATCACCAAAATCAAGAGTTATCGGATCATTTTCACCTACAACTATATCGATTGAACCACTTTTAATAAACCTGCATGTTGCAGCCCACTCAAGAGGAATTATTATTGTCCTTGAATACCCTACACCTCTGAAATTTGTTCCTGTTGTCTGGCCGGTAATAAAATACACGTCATCCCAGATATTCCACCAGGTATCAGACCCTGCAACCCATTCGCGTGTTCTAACTGATTCACGTGTAATAACAATACTGTCAGGAGTTGTTATCTTTCCACCTGTTAATTCGATGGAATAGCAAATGTTCCCTTCATCATTCTCACCATCATTGGTTACGGTCTTTGTGCCTTCAACATGAATACCGTTAATGTAATAATTCTCTAAAGTAATTGTTCTTGAAGTACCCGTAACACGGTAACGTCCGGTAACCCGAATAATGATTTTCCCACTGCGTGTTTGTTCATAGAAACCTGTACACCCGTCACCATAGTCGATGGTAATTACTTTTGGCCAATAAGTTGAATCAGGATGATCAACTGTAACATTAGGACAACTATCAGAAACTACTGATGATTTCAATGTTCCGCCATATATTTGTCCATCTATAAGTTGCTCTGCGGCAATCGCTACATCAAATATATCATCAAATAAACTTTCTGCAAGCGCATCATCCTCGGCAATTGCTACCTCATCATCTGTCAGACTAGAAGTTTCTTTCTCACATGATTGAAAAAGTATTGCCCCGACTAAGACGATTGAAAGGATATACAAATAATTCTTTGTTTTCATGATTAATAGTTTTAATGAATAATCTTTATTGTGATTTCACCCTATTTGACGAAAAAAAAAGTAAAAGGTTTAATTTAACAGGTTTTTTTTGAAAAAAGATGTTGCAATGTGAGGAGCTGAGAACGAAGAAAGCCGAAGAGTAAAGAGTTACGGGTTACGGGTTTTCTGCCTGGTATAGGTCAGATATGAAAAACTGAAATCATTTTTTCCATCAGGTTCAGCATCCTCTCTTTCAATTAACTGCCATTCATTTTCGTCAATTTCCGGGAAAAATGTATCAGCATTAAAAGCTTTATGAACTTTCGTAATATACAACTTGTCTGCAAATAGTAAAAACTGGCGATATACTGAACCTCCACCTATTATAAACGACTCCTCATTATCGGCGCACTTTTCAATAGCTTCCTCAATAGAATACGCCATTTCACAACCTTTTATCAGTTCACCCTCGATATCAGATATTACGATATTTGTCCTGTTTGGTAATGGTTTTACCGGAAGAGACTCATAGGTTTTCTTTCCCATAACTACAGGATGTCCTGTGGTTAATCTCTTGAATCTTTTCAAATCATCCGAAATGTGCCATAATAATTTGTTTCCTTTTCCAATTGCATTATTCTCAGCTATTGCTACAATGATAGAGATATATTTTTTCATGTTCGTTTCATTTTTTATACTTTCTTCGTCCTCCATATCCGCCTTGGCGGAGAAGGTGGATTATCTTTTATCTTCGCCACCGACTCTACACTGAAATTTTTCCCTTAATATGAGGATGAGCCTGATAGTTAACAAGCTCAAAGTCATCATACTCAAAATCAAAAATATTTTTCCGTTCAGGATTCAGTTTCATTTGTGGTAATGGGAATGGAACACGAGTGAGTTGCTGTTTTACCTGATCGATATGATTATGATAAATATGCGCATCACCCAGAGTATGGATAAATTCACGGGGCTTTAAACCGGTTGATTGTGCAATCATCATGGTTAATAGTGAATAAGAGGCGATATTAAAAGGTACGCCAAGAAAAATATCCGCACTGCGCTGATAAAGCTGGCATGATAACCCTCCCTTGTCTACCCAAAACTGAATAAGGATATGACATGGAGGAAGGGCCATTTTATCAAGGTCCCCAACATTCCATGCACTAACTATATGTCTTCTCGAATCAGGATTTTCCCTGATCGAATTAATTACATTACTTATCTGATCAATAAATTTCCCATTTGCAGTTGGCCACGATCTCCACTGGTATCCGTAAATATGCCCGAGATCACCATTCTCATCAGCCCATTCATTCCAAATCTTTACATCATGATCGTTCAGATATTTGGTATTTGTATTCCCATCCAGGAACCATAACAATTCATGAATTATTGACTTCAGATGTAGTTTTTTAGTAGTTAATACCGGAAAACCATCCTGAAGGTTAAAACGCATCTGGTATCCGAACACACTAAGCGTACCTGTTCCTGTCCGGTCTTGCTTTTCCGATCCTTTTTTTACTACATGATCTAAGAGTTCCAGGTATTGTTTCATAACAGTCTCATTGTTACATCATTAATTGCTTATTGACCAACAGGTAATAAATACTTTTACTGACCAAAAATAACAAATATTCAACTGTTAAAACAGCAGCGGGTGATTTATCCATTCACAACTTTTTAACTTATTTCACGATTATTGAGTGGATCCAACCGGAAATATGTTCGATTACATATTCCGGTATATTGCCAGCATACTGGTATTTGCCTGGTAAGCCTCAGCCTAAGCCTCAGCTTCAGCCTTTACGAATAACTAAAATTAGTATAATATTAAATCAAATATTGTTTTTCTAATTAATTTGCTAAGCTATGTTCTTATATTTTAAATGTTACAAAATTTTTACATTATACCGGACACCTCTTTCTTCGAGATAATTCAGAATATATTCAAAATTTTCCTTTTTTTCTCCAACATATTCCGGTGGATTGATTCCAATTTTGCGGAATTTTCCTTCCATCATAAGGTTTGCAATAGCAGTACAGGTATATCCTGTTGTTCTTGCCATTGACAATGTTCCCGTTTCTTTGTTGTACTTATCGTAGAGGTCATAAACCCATGTATAATATTTCCCTTCTTTTTTCCCGTCGATAGTAACCCGCATAACCGTAAAATCTTCTTCGCCGGGTTTAAGTTTCCATTTAGGGAAAAGCAGGCTGGCAGTCAAGTCAACCGGGCGTATTTTCTTACCCCGGACATCCACTTCCTCGTATGAAAAGAAGCCGGTTTCACGAAGCACTCTTAAATATTCCACTGTTCCCGGGTATCTCAGGGTTTTTTCAATCATATCCGGGATTTTTACTGTTTT
>DAOVLD010000136.1 GCA_030631445.1 Bacteroidota bacterium | reverse complement strand
CCTGGCTGATTTATAAGGTTCTTATTGTCAGAAAAAGAAACAATTACGGAGAAGATAAATGGTCCCAGATAAACCATTGCTCCAAAACAGAGTATTGTTAATAATAGGATTTTCTGAATTTTAATTGCTCGCATTTTTTATCTTGATTTGAAACAATTGGAACCCTGATATTAACGCGGGTGTCCACGATTTTATATTTTTCTAATATGGATTTGGCGGAAAATATTTTTTTTGAATAACAGTAACTATCATTATAATTCCTGCCAGTACAATGGCAGTCGCAGCGCCATATCCTAATCTGAAATATCTAAATGCGTTCTGATATACATAAAATGACATCGTTGTAGTGGCATTATTCGGGCCACCGTCGCTCATTACAAACACCTGGTCAAATACCTGAAAACACCCAATCAGACCCATTACTACAACAAAATAGGTAACCGGTCGCACCATAGGCACAGTTATATGCCAGAATTGCTGCCTTTTTGTGGCACCTTCCAGTTTAGCTGCTTCATATAATGAATTGGGAATATTTTGCAATCCGGCGAGGAAAGAAACCATAAAGTATCCGGAGGTGGTCCAGATATTCAGCATCATAATGGAAATAAGGGCTGTATGGGGATTAGTAAGCCAGTCGTTAGCTGCAAAACCAAAATTTCCCAGGATAGAATTGAGTAACCCCTCCTTGGAATAAATGGCTACAAAAATGATAGAAGTAACTACCGACGAAGTAACCGCCGGTATGTAAAAAGCAGTACGAAAAAAAGTTCTTCCGCGAAGTTTCTGATTCATAACAAAGGCAAGGAATAAAGCCAGCATGGTTTGTATCGGGACTACACCAATGGTGTACAGGACTGTATTAAGCATTGCTTTGTAGAAAATTTTATCGCCAAAAATTTCGATATAATTGTTTATATCTATAAATTTTTGTTGCGATGCCATCAATTCCCAGTCGAAAAAACTAATGGCCAAAGAAAATAAAATAGGGATAAATACAAATATAGCAAGTAACATCAATGGGAAAAACAGAAAAGTGTATGCCCAGAATTGTTGTTCTTTTTTAGTACTGCTATTTCTTTTCATTTTGATCTTTAATTCGTAGCCTGATACCATCTATTATAAAACAAAACGAATAACGATTTTATTAATTTACTTTTTTAATCTTAATGATTTCATATCATCTTCCATTTGCTTAAGTTTTTGCGGGATATCAGCTTTCTGATAAAAAATTGCCTGCATTGCAGATTGTGTGATCGAATACCAGCGTTCGTTATATTCTACCTGAAAAACCTTGGCGAAATCCACGCTTCCCATAAAGTATTTATATTCAGGATGCTTAATATAATCAAGCTGTGCAGCAACACTTTTGCGTGTAGGCATTGCAATACCGGTACTCGTCCATGCTTTCATTCCCTCTTTTCCTGTGAGGTAACTCAATAACTTCCATGTTTCTTCTTTGAGCGAATTTTCTTTTGGTGAACTGTATGCAACAGTAAAAGCAATGGTTGCCATTTGTTTCCCTTTTGGCAAAAAAGCAACTTTATAATTTACGTCTGTGTACTGATCTTTGAGCTGTGGAACAAACCATCCTCCGGAAATTACCATCGCGGCACGTTTCCTGCCAAAAACCTCTTCTGTATTATTCATACTAACGTCGGTTGGGATGGTGGCAATGTTATTTTTGTATAATCCGTAGTAATATTCCAAAGCTCCCTGAAATTCCGGTGTATTAAGAGTGAGGTTTCCGTCTTTATCCTGAAAACCGCCCATATTCTGAAACACAAAAGGCATCAGTTTATCGATAGAGGGTTCTACCACAATACCATATTGTTCTATTTTCCCATCGCTATTTGCATCTTTTGTTAATTTCCTTGAAAATTCTTCCAGTTCTGCCCAATCTTTTGGGGGATCGTTGATGCCAGCAGCTTTGAACATATCTGTATTATAGAACAAGACAAAACAACCAAAATCTTTTGGGAGTCCATAAATTTTCCCATTTTTAGTGAAAGCATCTAAGAACTGCGGATAGAAATCATCTATATCGAAGCTGGTATCTTTATCTATATATTCATTGAGTGGCTGCAATACATCATATCTGAGATAAGAAGGAGCGACAAAATCTTTGACATAAAAAACCTGAGGAGCAGTGTGTGTTCCCAGCATCAATTGTATTTTCTCGGAATAATTTCCCGGAATCAATTCAAACTTCACTTTATACTCAGGATACTTCTTTGCAAAACAATGAAGTAAAGAATCTGTTAGCCTTTTTTCAGAAGGGCTTGATTGCCAGCTCGAAAACCTGATAGTATTTTCCTTATCTCTGATACAGGAGGCAATCAAAGCTAAAGAAAAGGCCAACATTATAAATTTTAGTGTGCTTTTTACCATTTGCCGCTTCCTTATTCACCTGCAACCGTGAGCGTATTTTGTGGCTTTACTACGCCCCATTCTTAGACCACGAGGTTACTAATGTAATCAGAAATCCATGTCCACCAAAGGACTATTTATGCTTAAAATATTTGTTCAGTTTACATGTGTGTTCACCCCGTTAGATTCTTTCAGGAAATTCCTTATTCTGTTTTTAAGGCAGATATTACCATTTCCTGATTTTTAATAATATCACATCCCTAAATATTTAAATGCTTCATAGACGAGAAATGCCGGCCAAACAATAGCTTTTAAGATTCCTAATACACCCATCCAGAATGTAGTGGCATGGGAAATAAAATAAACTGCTGCTCCAATAAGCCCTAAACCGTAAATCGCACTTGAAGGGGCGCTACATTGAATTTCTTGTTTCATACGTTTAAATTTTAAATGTTAGTGACAAGGTTACTTATAATTTCTACCTTTTTACAAGTTCTGTGGTATTTGTTACTCGCTCCCACAAAAACCCATGGCGCAAACCCGCTCGTGAACTTCCATGTAGGAAATTATGGATACTATTGAGCAACCATTATTTATTCATTTTTGTTTGTGTATTAATAATACATGGAAGTTTCATGATCTTTTCTCCTTTATTTATTGTTTTTATTAGAGATAATTACTGTTTATTTTGCGAATATAACACAAAATAAGAATTTATCCTCCTGGCAATTGTTGATGCATTAGATAAAGGAGTAAAATAATATCCGGGGTTTTACATATCAAGCCATAGTCTGAAATCCCTTGTTCTGCTTCTGCTTACAAATATGTCATCATCACTGATATGGTTTATTTTTATTTTTAATTTAGTGCTGGAATAAGAGATAATATCTGTTATTGTATTTCGGTTTACGAGGTACTTCCTGTTAATCCTGAAAAAAATATCAGGGTTAGTAAGCTGTTCCAGTTGTTCCAGTGTATAATTAATATCGTATGATCTCCCTTTGTTGTCAAGTAAATAAGTGGTTTTTTCAAGGCTGTAAAAACAAGTAATCTTTTCTACTTCTATTGAATGGATATGAGCACCAGCATTAACCACGAATCTCGACTTGTGCCTTTTTGTAAGTAACTGCATTACCTGCCCTACCTGATAATCAAATAAATCACCGTAGGAGTTGTTTATTTGCCTGCCGTGTGAAAGGAATTTTTCGATGGCAAACGCTAATCCATCGGCATTTATCGGTTTAAGGAGGTAATCAATACTGTTTACCTTAAATGCTTTAATGGCATATTCTTCATAAGCAGTTGTAAAAATTACCGGGCACCCAATTTTAACGTAATCAAATATTTCAAAGCTTAAGCCATCGGAAAGCTGGATATCCATAAATACCAGGTCAGGTTGCCGGTTTCTATTAAACCAGTTTACAGTCCCGCTCACCGAATCAATAATTCCTTCAACCCTGATTTCATGGTCACATGAATTTATCAGTTTAAGCAGGTGTTCTGCAGCCGGTTTTTCATCTTCAATTATCAAAGCATTTATCATGGCTTTTTATTTAAAACAGGTATTCTGACATTGAAATATTTTTCTGTTTTTTCAATGTTGACTTCTTTATCAGATAAATATTTATACCTCGATTGAATATTTTTTAATCCAAGTTTGTTTGAGTGCTGAATAGCCGTTTTTGGCTGAAGATTATTCTTAACATAAATATAGCTTCCTTCCTGTTTTATTTCAACTTTTAATGGTTTTTTGGTTGAAAGTTTATTATGCTTTATTGCATTTTCAAGTAGTATCTGTAATACCATCGGGATAACATATCTGTTTTTTTCTTCCGGTAAATCAATATTTAACTGCAGACTCTCGTCGTATCTTATCCTGTAAAGAAAAGCCACGGTGTTTAATAGTTTTTTTTCAGTTGCCAGATCGACTACTTCTGTTTCACGAAATTCAAGTATATAGCGGAATACATTAGCCAGTTGGTCGATAAACAGTGCAGCTTTGTCCTGGTCTTTATACACCAGCGAAGTTAGTGCTGTAAGGTTGTTAAATAAAAAATGCGGGTTAATCTGATTTTTCAGGACTTCGAATTCAACTAAAAGAATCTCTCTTTTTAATATTTCCTCATTAACAGCTGCCTGCTTCCAGTTTTTAAAGAAAAAAATACTGTTTTGGGTTATTACACCTAAAACAATAAAAATGGCAGCATAAATAAATGCATTGATAGTCCGCTCATATATTAGAGACATATTATCACCCCTGATCCTGAAAAGGAAAATATAATGAATTATCAGGATTAGCAGGAAAGCCCAGATCGTTTCCAGCAAGACAGTTATAACAAAGCGTTTTAACGGTTTATTAAGCCAGCGGATACGTTTTTCAAGTTGCAATTCGATAATTGCGGAGACCAGCATGTAAGGAATCCCTATGGAATAAGAGTATATAAAAACATATGAAAGAATATCAATCTGAAATATACCTTGGGGATATGACATTAATATAATCAGCAACCCAATAGAAATTGGAGCCACTAGATATACCAATATCTTTTTATAATACTTTTTTAAAAAATTTGCAGGCATTGTATCAAATAATGAATTAAAACTACGAATTCTAATTTTTAAATAAAAGATTTATTCATTTGCATTTTTGCATTCTTCAAGAAGTTTGGCTGTATCGCTTTTCCCCCAGGAAGGATGGATATCGGTTTCGAGAGTAAATTTTTCATAAAGTTCCATTGCCTTTTGAAATAAAGGTATGGCTACTTCTTTTCCTCCTCCCATAAATCCGGGCATGTACATGGTTGATTTACCCTGCAGATAATAAATTCTGGGATTCCCCTGATTTATTGTTTTTGCTTTTTCCAAAGCTCTATTGGCTTTAGGTAAATATATTAAGCCATTCACCATAGGGTTGATCTCCATAATGGCATAACAAAGCAGGGCTTCCAGTACATTTAATTCTGATTCACCGGGATTAATAGTAACAGCCTTCTCAATTAAAGTTTTTGCCTTTTCACAATACGCATCTTTTTTGTCCGTATTTTTTTCAATAAAACTCATGTTTATATAAGCATATGCGCAGTAATAGAGAGGAGGCCATTCACCCGGTTTTACTGCAATAATCCTTTCGCAGGTATTTGCCAGTTCCCGGAAGTTCTCGGTTAAATATCCTTCATTTGACAGGCTAATGCTTTTACTTAATGCAGGATAATACGTAGTATCCTGAGAGAATGCTGTTTGAACT
>DAOVLD010000287.1 GCA_030631445.1 Bacteroidota bacterium | reverse complement strand
ATTCTGTTTGATGATCCTGGCAATGGTGCCAAAACATGGAGCCATAAAGGGTATCCAGTATTTGAATATAACCAGATCGGGTTTCATCCTTTTAATTTTCCTGCCCAACCATATCCAGTTAAATGGATTTATTGAATTTAAAGTTCGTTTGATTGAAAGATGTTTTGGGGCATCCCACGATGCAAACTGACTTTTTCCGGGGAATAAGAATCCCGGATACTGAAGTTTGAATGTGTGTATGATTACCTCTTCTCCATTGTTCTTAAACTCAGTGGCCAGTCTTTCATTGTAAGCAGCAAGTCCGCCCCGGTAAGGATAAGCCGTTCCTATGATCAATATCTTTTTCAAAAAAGAGTATTTTATGCCGTAAATGTATAAATTTTGCTGCAGTTTCTTTTGTTGAACAGAATTATTACTTCCTTGACCGACGCTGCCAGGACCTTCGGACTCTGGCAGGTCTTCCGGCGTAACAACCTTCCAGAGTCCAGCGGACCTGGAAGAGTTGTTTTATTCCATGCGTATCAATTCAAGTATTTTATTAACATCAGAAGGTTCAAACCAGTGGATGTTTTTATCTTTTTGGAACCAGGTAAGCTGCCGCTTGGCATATCGCCGTGTATTGCGTTTAATCAATTCAATTGATTCAGCAAGATTGGTCTTTCCGTCAAAATGGTCAAACAGTTCTTTGTAGCCTACGGTATTAAGAGAATTTAAATTCCGGTATTGGTAAAACTTCTTTGCTTCCTCCACAAGTCCGGCTTTCACCATCTTTTCTACCCGTTTGTTGATCATCTCATATAGTTCTTCTCTTTCCCTGTTCAGTCCGATTTTCAGCACTTTAAAATCCCGTTTTTTGTTTTTATCGGTAAGAAAAGATGAGTATGGTTTCCCGGTTGAAAGGTAAATTTCTACTGCCCGCTGAATACGTTTGGGGTTTTTCAGATCAACTTTTTTATATGATTTAGGATCAAGAAATCGAAGATCGTTTCTAAGACTGTTAATACCTTCACTAATTAACTTTTCCTCGACTTTTGTTCTTATTTCAGGATCTACATCGGGAATATCATCAATACCATCACAAACAGCATCAATATAAAGTCCTGAACCACCGGTCATTACTACTTTGTTTCTAACAGGGAATAATTTTTTCAGCAAAGAAATTGCCTCTTTCTCATACATGCTTGCACTGTAATAGTCGTGTATTGACTTATATTGTATAAAATAATGTTTTACCTTTTTCAGTTGAGATGGGGCAGGGACAACAGTGCCAATATTAAGCTCCCTGAAAATCTGTCTGGAATCTGCTGAAATAATGTATGTATCCAGTTCGGTTGCAACCTTTATGGCAACTTTAGTTTTTCCAATACCTGTTGGTCCGAGAATAACGATTAAAAGATTTGACATTATTATTTTCTTATACCTGAAAGCAAAAAAGCAATTGTATCTATGTTATCCGCGTATTCCCAGACCTCGGGATTCTGTGCTTTCCCGGGAGGTATTGCATTAAAGTCAGGGTTTCCGGATACAATACACTGGATAATATCACGGTTTTCTTCAAAATGTGGTTTTAATAATTCTTTCCTGTTATAGTACTGGTAGTGTAATATACTAACCGGAGAAGGTATAGACTCATCCTCCTTTAATAAGACAAAGCCATTATCTTCATGTATAATTTGATTCATTAGTAATATTGAACGATTGTATTTGTAATTATTAGCATATTTTTGGTGGTCAATAATAAATGCAAAAGGTTCTATTGCATTGAAAAACAGGTTGAAATCATATCCGTCAGGGATATATAATTTGGATACGTTCCTGCAGCCCAATCCAAAATAGCGGAATATATCATCACCCAGTAACTGTAATTCCTGCTCAGTTTCTGACCCATCCAGAACGGCAACAGAATTCCTGTTTTTCCGGATGATATTTGGACAACTGCCAAAATAATAATCGAAATACCTTGCCGTATTACCACTTCCGGTTGCAATAATCACGTCATAACCTGAAATATGTTGATCAGTAAATTGGATTGAGTCCTGGAAGGGGGGATATATTTCCATAAGGACATCAGCAATAAGAGGGAGTAAAATATTATCTTTTGATGAAAGCTTTCCGGTGAATTTGTTGCCTGAAATAAGAACTGACAGGAAATCATGAAAACCTACCAAGGGAATATTCCCTGCCATTACCACACCTGCAGAGATTGATTTCTTTGACATGTTTTTAAGTTCAGGGTACTGTTTTAACCATTTTTGGAGTTTAGACCTTTTAAGCGACCGGCCTATACCGGTTACTGCCTGTCGCACAAATTTTTCTATAAACCAGAGGTTGTGAAGATTGGCTTCCCGGATGGCTGATTCAAACCGTTTAAAGTATTTTGCGTTTACCCTTTCAGTATCTTTTACATTTGAGTCTGAGATCTCAAATTGTCTTAAAAATTTACCAAGTTTAACAAATGCCTCTATCCGGTTTTCCAGTTCCATACCTGTTATATATATCTGAATAAAGGTATGAAATATTAGTTTGATTAGAAAGAATTACGTTATTAAT
>DAOVLD010000065.1 GCA_030631445.1 Bacteroidota bacterium | reverse complement strand
ATTGTTTCTCATGTCATCTCTATACCCAGAAAAGCGGAATTATTGCAAAATTGATAAATGCGGATTATTATTCACCTTTTAACCTGGCTTTATCTCAGGACGGAAGAAGGTTATTTGTAGTTACTGAAGAAGCCAATACGTTACTGATAGTTGACACAGAAAGCAGAAGAGTATTACATAAGATTAATGTTGGTAATCACCCCCACAGTGTAATATTGAATAATGACGACAGTAAGGCTTATGTAAGTAATCAATGGTCTGACAATGTATCGGTTATTGATCTGACTGAAATGAGAATAACAGATACCCTGCCAACAGGTAATGGCCCGGCAGGACTTACCCTGAGTTCAGATGAACAATTTCTGTATGTTGTCAATTCATATACCTGCGATGTATCTGTTATTGATCTCCAATCCAAAACAGAACTGAAAAGACTGACTGCCGGGAATAATCCTACAGGGATCCAGGTGTCTCCTGATGGAAGTAAAGTATTAGTTACAAGCAGGCGTGCACTGCTTGCACCCTATGGTGATCCGGTAATTACTGAATTGAGTGTGATAGATGTTAAAAGCCAGAGAATAGTTGACCGTAAGGATATGGAGTCGGCGTATATGATAGAAAACGTTGCCTTTACACCTGAAGGTGACCTGGCAATTATGACGCTTATCAGGCCAAAAAACTATATTCCATCAATCCAGGTTGAAAGAGGTTTTATGATGACCCATGGCATCGGGATAATAGAGCAAAAACCAGAGGGCAGGATAATCCAATTGTTATTGGATGAGCCCAATTCCTATTATGCTGATCCGTTCGATATTGTTATCACACCTGACGGGAGACGTGCTTTTGTATCCCATGCAGGGGTAGATTGTATATCAGTCGTTGATATTGACTCCATCCGGGCCCTTATAGATGAATCCACCACTGAAAAACTTAACTTTTATTCCAATCATCTGGGAATCAGCAGCAGATATGTGGTTAAAAGAATTCCAACAGGAGCCAATCCTAAAGGCCTTGTTCTTTCTCCAGATGGGAAATTGCTATATGTAGCAGAGCACCTGGAAGACAGGATTGCAATAATAAGTACCGGGAGCCTGGAGATAATAAACACCATTGACCTGAATGGGCCCGGGAGGATAACTGTGGCACGGCACGGGCGTCAATTGCTCAACAATGCCGGAGGCACCTTTCAAAACCAGTATGCATGCTATACGTGTCATCCCGACGAACATGAAGACGGCCTGTTGTATAATATGGCATCAAAGGATATGGGGCGTAACGTGGTAAACACACAGTCGTTACGAGATATTGGCGATTGCCCTCCCTTTAAATGGAACGGGAAGAACCAGACCATTTATAAACAGGATGGAATGCGGTTTTCAACAGTATTGACAAGGACTGAACCATACAGCGATAAAGAGCTTGATGCATTGGTCGCATATATTGTTACGGGAATAAAATATCCACCGAATCTGCTTTATAATCCGACCGGAGAATTAAATGATATGCAATTGCGTGGTAAAATGATATTTGAGCGTACACACGATAACTTCGGTAACGAAATCCCTGTTATGAACCGTTGTATTACCTGCCATCCGCCTCCTTATTTTACAAATATGAAAATGTTTGATGTCGGGACCCTTCTCCCAAGCGATGATTCAATATTATTTGATACACCGCATTTAAATAATATATATGCTTCACCACCCTACTTACATCATGGGCTTGCTCTTACCCTTGAAGAAATATGGACCAAGTATGCGCCTGATGATATACATGGTGCTGTCAATGATTTTACAAAAATACAACTAAATGAATTGGTCGAATACCTGAGATCAATAGGCGAACCGGAATTATATAAGGAAGAAAAGGAAAAACTGGAGGCAAAAGTAGGAAAACATTAAATCATTAAATCATTAAATCTATATATCATGAAAAAATTAATCAAAAAAAAGCTTGTTAGATATACCCTATTAATCGTTGTTATTTTGGGGGTAACTATCATCGGCGTAACATTGAATAGAAGATCCTTTGCTGATCAGAATGTATCCGGAAGAGATCGTGATTTAACAGATTTCTCCACCATTGAATCCTTGGAGAAAGCCAGGAAGGGATACAATGTTAAAAATGGTGCTGAGAAAATGCCTGTATATGGTAATTGGCAAAATTTCTACAAGAAAGATGGTTTGCCTTCTGATAAGGCTTATACTGTCCGTATCAACGGCGACCAGGTGCTGGTAGGGACACATGATGGATTGGCCGTCTATGAAAACGGAAAGTGGCGCACATATACCACAGAAGATGGCCTGGCACATAACGGAGTTGTTTCAATCGATGTGAGCGTACTTACAGGGGACGTCTGGCTTGGAACGCTGGGCGGGTTGACCCGCTGGTCGGCAGGCAAATTTGAGACTTTCGACCAGTTCAACAGCGGTATGCCAAATGATCTGGTTTATAGTGTTTTTTGCTTTGGGAAAGATGTATGGATGGCAACCGGTGGAGGAGCCGGCAGCTATGATAGTTATACCAAAAAATGGGAAATATTCACGGAGCAAAATGCCCCTATGCATGAACCGTGGACGTATTCAGTTTCAGCCGGTGACGGCAAGGTATGGATAGCTTGCTGGGGAGGCGGGGTGGTAGAATACAATATCGAAACAAAACAGTTCAGGGATTATAACGACCCCGACGGTTTTATGGAGATTGACCTGGATCCGGATGATGGTGTTATTCACGCTATTACTACAGCAACATACTATGCCGAAGGTATTTTGTGGGTTGCAACCTATTTTGGATTAAGCCGCTATGATGGTAGAAACTGGAAAGGTTATTTTGATCACGACTGCGGACTGATCAGTAACTTCATCAACTTTGTGAGGGCTGAAGGTCCGGTAGCATTTATATGCACTGATCTTGGATTGAGCACTTTTAACAGTGACACATGGATTACATACAAAAGAAATGACAACAATGAAGATGGCAAAGCTATTGTCATGAAGGGAACCGAGGTCATCAAAGAAATTCCGTTATCCCCATCCATTTCACATAATTTTGTAATTGGTGTTGATGTTGAAGATGATGTGATTTGGCTTGCCACATCAAAAGGTGTTAGCCGCGGAGAAAGAATAAATTAAAAATCATAAATATGAAAACACTTTTTAGAATTTTAGTGAATTTTGTCCTTTTTCTCCTGTTGTCGTTTTTTTATGTAAACGGACAGGGAAAAGTAGCAAACTATGGCAATATACCGGATGAAGTGGTTGCTTTTCGTAAATACCGAGAAGCCTATAAGTATCATTTTATTGAGCCCATGCAGTTTTATGGTGCCGGACGTGAGAAACCGGCTCCTACCGACCTGGAGGAGGTAAGGCTTGGGTTCCTGGGGCCATTGGAAGGTTCAATGATTGTTGATCTGGGAATGCAGATGTTGCAGGGATCCATGCTGGCTATTGAGGAGGCCAACAATAAGGGAGGTTACAATGGAACTCCCTTTAAGTTAATGGTACACAATGATTTTGGCCTATGGGGTGCTGCTGCTAATGAAGTAATCAAAATGGACGATGAGGGAATATGGGCCTGGGTGGGTACAATAGACGATATCAACTCACATGTGGCAATTAGGGCAACTTTAAAATCAGAGATCCTTGTTGTCAATCCGGGTAATCCGGATCCTACTTATACCGAGACAGCCATACCATGGGTTATACGGGTTATTCCTGACGACCGGCAAAGCTGTTATGCTCTTGTTAACCGTGTATATAGGATAGACAACTACCCAAGGGTGGCTGTAATAAGAACCACCGGCCGCTATGGACGGGAGGGAACAAAGCATTTTAATCGTACAGCAACACGCTTAGGTTTCCCTATTATCATTGAAGAGCGTTTCAACGATGGAGAATCAGATTTTAAACCGCAGTTGGAACGCATAAAAAAAATCTCTCCTGATGCAATCCTGATGTGGGGAAATGCCAGGGAATCAGGACTGATTGTGAAACAAATACGTGAATTGGGGATGGAACAGCCCATATTTGGTTCTGACAGGATGGTTAGTCCCGAGTTTCTCAAAATTGCCGGAAAGCATGCTGAAGGTGTGGTAACAACCTGCCAGTATAATCCCAATACTGACGATCCGAAATATAAGGCATTTAAAGCTAATTATGTCAAAAGATTCGACCAGGAACCGGATGTATTTGCCGCACATGCCTATGATGCAATCAATATAATAATCGAGGCTATTCATAAAGTGGGGCTGAACCGTGTTTTGATCCGCGATGTGGCTACAGATATGAAAACCTTTCAGGGACATGAGGGTATTACCGGCATTATGATTTTTGATGGAGCATGGAATAATATAAGACCTATTTTCATGGCTGAAGTCCGTAACGGCAAATTTGAATTTTACCCAGTTCCGCCCTGGGTGCAGGCAAAGCAATGAATTGGATTTAAAGCTTCACGTAAGATAATAAATATAATAAAAGATAGATGGAATCAAAACATTACAATGACTTGTCAATTATGGGATGCACCGTTCCGACAAGGGTGAATAGAAAGTCGAAATCGGATGCAACACAGGTAAACATAAACGGAATCCATATTGGTGGTTCCGAAATTATTGTTATTGCAGGACCCTGTGCTGTTGAAAACAGGGAACAACTGCTTGAAACTGCTAAACAGGTGTCTTCCGCAGGTGCAAATATTTTAAGGGGAGGAGCCTTTAAACCCCGGACCTCACCATATACTTTCCAGGGCCTCGGGGAAGAAGGGCTTAAATACCTGGCGGAAGCAAGAAAAGAAACCGGTTTGCCTGTTGTTACAGAAGCGATGGATACACGCCAGATGGACATGGTTTGCAAATATACCGATATCGTACAGATTGGTTCCCGGAACATGCACAATTACCCATTGTTGAAAGAAGCCGGCAGATGCAAAAAACCCGTGTTGTTTAAGCGCGGAATGATGGCAACCGTGGAAGAATACCTTATGGCCGCAGAATATATCCTCAGCGAAGGGAACCAGGATGTTATTCTGTGTGAACGTGGCATCCGCACCTTTGAAAATTGTACCCGGTTTACACTCGATCTGAGTGCGGTACCTTTACTCAAACGGCTGACCCATCTTCCTGTAATTGTTGATCCCAGCCATGGAACAGGTCATCGTTGGATGGTTCCTTCAATGGCAAAAGCTGCAATTGCCGCCGGGGCTGATGGTCTTATGATTGAAGTCCACAACAAACCTCTGGATGCTCTAAGTGATGGCAAGCAATCCCTGTACCCTGAAGATTTTGTTCAGTTAGTAAAGGATATTGAAAAAATAGCGCAGGCAATAGGAAGGAAAATATATCACCGTAAACCATCCCTGGTCTAGTGTTAAGTTAAAAGTTTAAAGTTTGAAGATGTTTAAGGTTTAAAGTTTGAAGATGTTTAAGGTTTAAAGTTTGAAGACCTTAACTCGTAACACACTTCGTCCGCCGTAGTTTTAACGAAGGCGGATAACACTTCTTTACTGCAACACTGTATCACAATTGTTATTTGCTATTTATCTATTTGCCTGCCCCGTGAGGAAGTATGACCGTACGGGGGTTCTTTAGTTCAAAATTTGTTTGACTTTATGTAAGATACTAATTGACAATTCATGATTCAATTTAGATTATTATCTCTGGTTGGCTTACTAATGGCGTTTGGTACCGGTCCGGCTATCATTAAAGCTCAAACTTTAAATCAATCTGTTTCATCACCTACCACAACAATAAAAATCGGACTTGTAATTCCTGACCCGGAAGCTTTGGCAGCAAAACACGGCGCTGAACTGGCAATCCGGGAAGCAAACAGGAAAGGGGGTTATGAAGGACGTCAATTTCATCTTGTCATCCGCTCAACTGAGGGACCATGGGGAACAGGCTCAAAAGTATCGGTAAACCTGGTGTTTGATGAAGAGGTTGTGGCTCTCATGGGTTCCCTGGATGGCAGGAATGCACACCTGGTGGAACAGGTAGCCACCAAAACCAGAATAGCCATGTTATCCGCCTGGGCAACCGACATAACCCTGTCCCAGGCATTTATCCCATGGTATTTCCGGTGTGTACCAAATGATGATCAGCAGGCAATCGCATTGATTCAGGAGATTTATAAGAAAAGAAAGATAACCAATGTTGCGATAATTGGAACCGAAGACTACGACTCCAGGTTTGCAGTTCGCAGTTTTATTCAAACTGCTGATTCAATGAAAATTGCAGCACCCGGACAGTTCCTGTACCGGTCGTCTGCCCGGGATTTTCAAATGGCTCTAAGTGAAATCGATCAGAATGATATTGAGGCTATTGTATTATTTGGTAAACCTTCGCTGGCTTCAGACATCCTGCCAATGTTACAACAACGAAATAAGGACCTTAGCATCTTTGGGTCATTATCAATTATGGATGATCAAAAAGCATCAAGCCCCGATTGGAGTATCCTGGAGGATATTATTATAATATCTTCCGGACAATGGTTTACTGAAAAAGGTATTGCTTTTCAAAAAGAGTTTCAAAAAGTATATGGCTACCAGCCCGGTCCGGTTGCAGCTTATGCATTTGACGGGATAAATGTGATCATTGAGGTTATAAAAAATGCAGGGCCGGACCGTGATAAGATAATTGATGCATTCTCAACAGTAAATTATTCAGGCATCACAGGTGAAATTCAATTTGATAAAAACGGAAACCGCATCGGCAAGGTTGGGTTGATGAAAATAAGCAACGGTAAACCGCTTGTAATTGATCAGGGTTATTAAGTATGGGTTTTTTCGTATCTTGTGGAAAGTAAATCAGGAACATTACACAAGGGAGAACATAGATACTTTAATTAATTAAAAATTAGAAATTAGAAATTAAAAAATGAAGATTGAACCTGCTCTGAAAAGGGATAAAAAGACTTGTCTGAATGGACTTAAGAGAAATTAGAAATTAAAAATTATGGATAGGGGATTAGGAGAAAGGTTATTTAAATTTGCGATAGATGTAATAAAATTTTTAAGGAATATAAAAAATACTCAAGAAATCAATGTGTTGAAATACCAGTTGACAAAATCGGCAACATCAGGCGGTGCTAATTATGAGGAAGCACAAGCAGCATCATCAAGGGCTGATTTCAAAAATAAAATTTCCATTTCATTAAAAGAAATGCGGGAATCAAATTATTGGTTAAAAATATTTAAAGCCCTTGACATTGGAGATAAAGAAACAGGAAAATATTTGGTTAATGAATCAGGTGAGCTTAAAAAGATTTTAGGGTCAATTTCAAGCAAAACATCTAAATAACATTTTTTCACTTTTTACTTTTCGCTTTCTGTTTTTTTAATTTTTAATTTTTAATTTCTAATTGTATAATACTAACTATCATTATTATTACAATGAAATTCAAACACGTTTTATTATTAACATTATTAGTAATCACATCATTCTTCTTTAGTTGTAGCCAGCAGAAAAGTAAAAAATCTGCCACAGCAGAAGAAATGATCACTGCAAAAACACTTGGATTAGCTTATCTTGAAGATAATCAATTAGAAAAAGCTGAAACTGAATTTCTGAAACTTATAGACTTTGACCCGGATGAAGTTTTAGGTTATGCGAATCTGGGAATTGTCTATTTAAGAATGGGATCATATCAGGAAGCGGAAGATTGGTTGCAAAAAGCCATTAAGATGGATCCAAAAGATCCGGATGTCAGGCTAATATTGGCAAAAGTCTATGAAATGAGCAATAACGCCGGTAAATCTGTAAAAGAGCTTGAAATAGCAATTCAGTTTTCACCCGGACATGTTAAATCACTATATAACCTTACGGAGTTATATGCATCATCAAAAGATAATGAATCTTCAGGAAAGCGTCTTAAATATACAAAAGAACTGGTTGAGAAAGTACCCGGGAACATTGTATCCCGGTTAAACTTAATTGAAATATTGATTCGGGAAGGCCATACCGATAAGGCGCTGGAACAAATGGAAAAACTACATCAGCTTTTTCCGGAATTTCCAAAAGAAGCCATTGAATATTATGATAACACAAGAGCTGCACTGCAGGTTGCAGATGCTGATCAAGCTTCTGTTCCATTCATGAT
>DAOVLD010000192.1 GCA_030631445.1 Bacteroidota bacterium | reverse complement strand
CTATATCCACTTCAGGCAAATGAAATCCTGTCTGTGAGACAAATTTTCATGTTTAGGAAATAATCTGAACCCATAAGTAAAACTACCGGGGGTGGTTGGTATTATTTTAACCTTGAAATAAGCTTTGCCTTCTTCATATTTTTCTAATACAAATTCTTGTTTATGTACAAGTTCAATACAACCATTTCCCCTTTTATCCGAAACAACTATTTCCAGCCCGACATCTGAAGGAGGAATATCCTTAAGATCAACAACTACACTTCCAAAACATTCCTCTCCCAATTGATATGAACTTTCAGTAGGGTTAGAAACATTAACAGAAACCACCTCTATATTATCCCATGATTTCAGGATTTTCAATTTCCAGGCAGCTATTTTTTTTGCCATAGAAAAATTATCCTTTTTCAATTCCATGGTTCTGGTAAAAAGCTTACTATAAAATTTTTGCTGGTATTCTGTCAACATTCGTTTCATGGTAAAATCCGGAGCAATTTCACCCATGGATTTTTTGACAAATCCGATCCACTCTTTTGGCACGCCGTTTTTATCCCTTTTATAAAAAGCCGGAATTATTTCATTTTCAAGTAAATGATATATAGTTTCAGCATCAAGTTCATCCTGAAAATCCTGATTATCATAAGTCCGTTTTTCACTCAGCGCCCATCCGGCATTTGGTTTATAGCCCTCAGCCCACCATCCGTCCAGAACACTAAAATGTAATGTCCCGTTCATGATGGCCTTCTCACCGCTTGTTCCGGATGCCTCCAATGGTCGTGTAGGTGTATTCAACCAAACATCTACTCCCTGGATAAGCTTTTTTGCAAGTTCAATATCATAATTCTGTAGAAATAAAATTTTTCCGATAAATTCAGGTTTTTTTGAAAATTCATAAACTTTCTTAATCAGTGACTTGCCACCACCATCATTCGGATGAGCTTTCCCTGCAAAAAGAAACCGGACCGGTTTTTCAGGTGAATTCAGAATTTTTTCCAGCCTTTCGGTATCATTAAATATTAAATGAGCCCGTTTATAAGTGGCAAATCTACGGGCAAAGCCAATGGTTAATGCATTGTCATTCAGTTTCTCAGTGATTTCAGCAATATGTTTTGGGTTTTCATTCCTTTGGATCCAGTTAGACTTAAACCTTTCCTTCAAATGAGATATCATTTTACTCTTTAATTTTTTCTTAATGTTCCAGATTTCTTCATCTTTCAATTCATAAATCTTTTTCAAACTTTCTTTCTGCATTTGATTTTTCCAGATATCTTTACCATTCAACTTTGCGAAAATCTGCATCCACTCACGTGCAATCCATGTTGGAAAATGAACTCCGTTCGTTACATGTCCGATATGCAACTCTTCCGGTAAATACCCTTGCCAGAGTTTATTAAACATTTCACGGGTTATCTGCTCATGAATTTTACTAACACCATTTATTTCCTGTGATAAAGCAGCGGCAAGGTAACTCATATTAAACTTCTCCTGCCTGTCTTCCTTATTGCTTCTACCGAAAGACATTAATTCATCCCAGGAAATATTAAGACGTTCGGGATAGTGGGCAATATAGGTTCGCAGCAAATCTTCATCAAATGCATCATGTCCGGCCGGTACCGGCGTATGAGTAGTAAAGAGGGTTGAGCTTCTGACGATTTCCAATGCTTCATTAAAGGTAAATTTATTCCGGACAATCAATATTTTTAATCTTTCTAATCCGATAAAAGCTGAATGTCCTTCATTACTATGAAACAAATCGGGTGTTATCCCTAATTTGTGCAAAGCCCGGATTCCTCCAATTCCAAGCAAAAGTTCCTGCTTCAGACGATTTTCATTATCTCCTCCATATAAATGATGGGTGATAATACGATCTCCCTCCACATTAGCTTCAAAATCAGTATCAAGAAGGTAAAGAGTTACTTTCCCAATTTTAGCTTCCCATATTCTGGCAGTAAGAGTCCTTCCGGGGAAAATTAATGATATGGTTTCCCAGTTTCCGTCTGCATCTTTTACAGGCGAAACGGGACATTTTGCAAATGATTGAGCCTCATAAGATGCTTGTTGTTCACCACTGAGAGAAAGAATTTGTTTGAAATAACCATATTTATATAATAACCCGATACCTACAATATCAAAACAAGAATCACTAGCTTCTTTAAGATAGTCTCCTGCAAGAATACCAAGACCCCCTGAAAATATTTTTAAGGTGTTGTGTAAACCATATTCCATACTAAAATATGCGACTTTGGGTTGATTTTCAATAAGCTTCCTATTTAAATAGAGCTGGAATTCCTGATAAACTTCATCCAGTTTTGCCATAAATTCTGCATCTTTCTCTAAAGCCAACATTTTTTTATAACCAACTTTTTCAAGCAAAATAATTGGATTAAACCGGCATTCTTCCCATAATACCGGATTAATAATTCTAAAAAGATCTTCAGCTTCAGGGTTCCATGACCACCATAAGTTTTTCGATAGTATATTGAGTCTCTCCAGTTTCTGGGGTAATTTAGATTCAACATATAGCTTATTCCAAACCGGCAATGAGACTTGTGGCCGGTTAATTTTCACCGGCTCGGATTTTTCCGGAATGAACATTCGCCTGGTATCAGATCCTTTCATAACTTTTTTCAAAGCAATACTAAATGCTTCATGATAATATTTGATCAGGTTTTCCCATAAAGCAATTCTCGAAATTTCGTAAGCTTTTTTTCGTGCTTTTTCAATATCTTCTTCTGATAATCCGGAAAAATATTTCAGATGACGAAAGATAGCATCAACAACATTTTCATAATCATCATCCTTCCTTTCAACAACAACAATCCCGTTACCTTTATCCTTAATCTTATTGTTCACCCAACGGCCAAATCCTGCCAGTGAAGTAGTAATAGTAGGCACATGAAAAGCCAGGCTTTCCAACGGTGTATATCCCCAGGGTTCATAATATGAAGGGAATACGGTAATATCAAAACCAATCAGTAAATCATAATAGCACATATCAAAAATCCCATCCTTACCATTTAAATAAGAAGGAACAAAAATGATTTTTATCCTGTCTTCCTGCCTGTTTTTTAACCCTCCCATTTTTATTTTCTTCAGTACAGGATCAAAGTCAACATCAAACAAATTATGTGTGAGATAAGGATCTTCATTTTGAAAATTATTTGAAGGGTTATCTATATTCTCTAAAACCTCCCTTCTAAAACCCTTATGATTCGCGGGGATCAAAATAAAAGCAATAATTTCTTTTGTTAAGTTATCCGATTGATTTAGTTTTGAAAGCGCATCAATAAATACGTCAATTCCTTTATTTTTATACTCATATCTTCCACTAATTGCCGTTAAAATGCTATTCTCCGGAACTTTATATCCAAAAAGAGCATTTGTTACACTAATTAATTTCTTCCGGGCTTGTTTCCTTTTACTTATAAACTCATTGTTTTGCGGCACATAAGTATCTTCAAAACCATTTGGCGTAACTATATCCACTTCTTTACCCAGAAATTGCAAACATTCTTTCGCGGTTATTTCACTAACAGTTGTAAAAACATCTGCCGCCTGAGCAGAAACTTTCTCAAGAGATTGTTTAGAAATTACGTTAAATTCCTGCGCAACCCTGGTTGCATTATATTGTTGCAGTTGACCATACAACGGTTTATTATTTCCTGCAAGAGTTCGTCCCAGCACTGTAGCATGAGTTGTAAAAACAGTAGCCACCCAGGGAACTTTCTCATTCAGATACAAAATGCCGATACCTGTCATCCATTCATGGAATTGGGCAACAATCCTATCCTGAGAACCCTGGTTAAAGTTCACGAAACTCTCAATTACTTTAGCAGCAGCATATCCAAACAGTGCAGGTTCAATATAATCCCACTGACCGGAAATAGAATCAAGCTTATGTGACTCCCAAAACTCTTTAAATATTTCATCTTTTTCAGGAAAAAACGATGTGAAATCTACCAGTACTACTACCGGTTTTCCGGTAATATTCCATCTGCCAATTTTAAGTCTTAAGCCTTCATCCCAGGCTTTCATTCGCCATACCTTAAACAGCTTAGTATCTTCAATGAATTCAGGATTACCATTTTCGTCTCTCCAAATATCAGGACCAATAAGTATATAATGACCGTTTAACTCTTTGGCTAAAGCTGAAGTTTTAGTTGAAATAACCGTATGAATTCCACCAACTTTATTACATACTTCCCAACTGGTTTCAAACAAATAATCGGG
>DAOVLD010000266.1 GCA_030631445.1 Bacteroidota bacterium | reverse complement strand
TTTAGGCTTTATAATGCGCTACAATATAAGAAGATTAATCCTTTCATGCATATCAATGACTGAAAAATGGTTAAGCTATTTTTACTCAATTTTGTCTGTTTCTTCTTTTTTTTATGTTTATGACTAAAACTATAATAAATTGGTTGCATAGAAAATGCTTCAAATGCTGATTTGTTGTCTGTTTTACCAACACTTCGAGCTACTACAAATTACTTTTTTTTTTACGTAAACAGGTAAATTAAGGTTTCTGGGAAAAATTACTCAGTCCCATTCTATTTCGTGAGTCGGGTTCCTGATGACAGATTCAGTTTATACCCAATTGAAGCTATTGTAGAAAAATAGAGATCTGAAATTCCTTTTTCATCAGGACTGTATCCATCAATATA
This sequence comes from Bacteroidota bacterium, assembly GCA_030631445.1. GTDB lineage: Bacteria > Bacteroidota > Bacteroidia > Bacteroidales > VadinHA17 > JADFUQ01. The sequence continues at coordinate 2,690 of DAOVLD010000266.1, read as the reverse complement.
ATCACTATAAGGATAATGTAATCCGAGTTCTATTCCAATAGTAAGGTGTTTTCCAATCGAATATTTCCCCCCTAAACCACCACTGATCGTAAAACTCAACTTTTTATAATCTGTTGGTTCATTTATAAGATTACCACCAGGCTCAGGATCAAAATAGAGTGCACCGCCTCCAAAAAAGGTATATACTGTCCATTCCGGTTCCTCAAATACCAAACCACGACTGTTTATACCAATCTGCTCTTCATTCCATACTAACAAATAATATTCAAGTTGAGCTGTTACTCCGGCAAATGTTGTATTATAAAGATAACCGCGTTCAGATCTGGAAGTCCCAAAATCTGAACCGGCAGCCTGACTATATATGGCATTTGCTTTAACTGTCCAGTATTTCCCTGTTTTAAAACGAACACCGCCATGAAATACCGGCTTGAAATATCCTCCTCCAATGTCAGCAAACAGCTTTCCCATACCGCCGCCAATTAATCCTTCTGTCCATGTATGCCTCCATTTCTGACCAGAAACGGAGATTGTTAAAAAAAGGATAATAAGAATATTGAATAGCTTCTTAATCATTATTTAAGGTTCTTCAGGATAATACGTAGTGTCGTATCAACGATAAACAGACGGGTAAGTTATTGTATATTGGGCATATTATCAGCATATTATACTTTTAACTTTTAACTTTTGACTTTTGACTTGACAATAGTTATCTTATAAATACAACTTTCCCGCCCACAATTGTATAATCCACTTTAGTTTTCATGATCTCATCTTCCGGTATGTTAAACAGGTCATGATCGAGTATAACCATATCTGCAAGATATCCTTCTTTTATCATTCCTTTCCGGTCCTCCATAAACTGTGCATAAGCCGATCCCAAAGTGTATAGCCGGATAGCCTCATCCATTGATATTTTTTCTTCTGGGAACCAGCCGTCACCCTCCTCTCCCATTCTGTCCTTCCTGGTAACTGCTGCATATAACCCTTCCATCGGATTCAGGGGCTCAACCGAATAATCAGTACCAAACGCGATCTTTGTTCCTACATTCAGCAAAGATTTCCATGGGTAGGCAAATTTGCTACGCTCCCAGCCAATCCGTTTTTCACAGAATCTTTTATCGGTAATACAGTGAGTGGGTTGCATTGATGCTATAACACCAAGTTCTGCAAATCTTGGGATGTCTTCTTCGATCAGTATCTGTGCATGTTCTATTCTGTGCCTGCTATCATTCCTGCCATTCACTTCCCGTGCCTTTTCATATGCATTTAACACCCAGTTATTACCTTTTGATCCAATAGCATGTATGCCAATCTGGAATCCCATCGAATCACACAACAATACTTTTCTTTCCAACTCATCATAGGGCATCTGAGGAAGTCCTGATGTTTCAGGTTCATCCTCAAAAGGTTCAAAGAAAAGGGCTGTGGCGGAACCGAGTGTCCCGTCAATAAATCCTTTAACATATCCAAATCTTATCCACCTGTTTTCCATTGGATATTCTTTTCTGAGACGGTTATACTTCTGCAATTCCTTCATGTCATCTGTAAGATTTCCTGCCACATCTATTCGTAAAGTCAGTTTGCCTGCTTCCTTTCTTTTTTTCATATATTCCGCATCTCCACCTCCGGGCATTTGAATACTTGTGACCCCATCACGTGCAGCCATATCGAAAGCAGCATCCCATTCTTTCTCGTTTCTAATTTTCTTTTCTTCATCAGAATAATCAATTTTAACAGTTCTGGTTTTTATAAGGTTCTGTGCTGTCTCTTTAAGTATACCAGTAAGTTCACCTGTTTCTGGATCCCTTTGTATTTCACCTCCATACGGATCGGGAGTATCTTTTGTTATTCCTGATGCTTTAAGGACATAACTGTTAACCAACATCGAATGACCGTCGGCACGACTTAATATTACAGGATTATCCGGCGAAACAGGATCGATCAGCTCTTTTGCCGGCCACTTCTTATCAATAAACATCTCATGTTCCCAGTGCCCGCCACGGATAAGTTGCCCCGGCTCCACTTCTGCAACTTTTTCTTTAACTTTTTCGGTGATAATTGCGGGGTCAGTAGTATAGCGAAGTTCAATATAATCAACATCAACAGGACCGAAGTGAGCATGTGCATCGTTGAAGCCAGGCACCACAAGCCTGCCGGCAGCGTCAATTACTTTTGTCTTCTCTTTATCGATATATTTGCTTATCAGTTTATTATCTCCAACAGCTATAATCACCTCACCTTTAACTGCAACAGCTGTGGCTTGTGGATTTTCATCATTAACAGTAAAAATTTTCGCGTTATGAATAACAAGGTCTGCCGCTTCAAAATCCCTTCCTCCGGAACATCCGTTGATAATAAAGAATGTAAATAATAAAAACATTGCGGAAATAGTGTTTGATGGTATCATATCAGCATTTTTTAAGAATGATTTGATTTTGTTCCACTCAACTATAAAAATAGATAATATTATAAACTATATTGGTTTATTACCGGAAAATAAAATAGTAAATATAAAAATAACAATTTAGAAATAACGTTATTAATAACGTAATTAATAACGTCCTTAGATTCGTAAGTTTTGTTGAAAAATAATCATTAATACTCTTTGTAACAATTGATTATATTACTATATTTAGGATAAATAATCACCTAAATAAGTGCAACTGAAAAAGGTGTAAGTCTTTAACCAA
>DAOVLD010000258.1 GCA_030631445.1 Bacteroidota bacterium | reverse complement strand
TAGCTCTGATTTAATCAAATAATTTTTTCTTATTTTGGATATTGCTTTTCAATGTAAAACGCAATGGTTTTTTATTCAAAGTTTCTACCTCTTTATGCAATTTTAAAAAATCTTTTAGTTTCTTTTCAGAAATATTCAAATTGAATTTTTTTATAATATCTTTTACCGTATACTCGCCATTTTTTAAAAGCTCTATGATTTTTTTTTCATAGACGACCTTTGGTTCATTCACAGATGAAAACAGGTCTTTATTTTCAACAGGAACATAGCCTTCAATTGTTTTGCCATTGAAATCTATTGGGATTGCCCCTTTCTGAATGAGTAAAAAATTGGCATTCTTTTCAGAATCTTCCGGTTTTCGTACAAATATTTTTCTGTTCTTTCTTAACCCATCTATAACTCCTGACCATGTACCCCCTTTATCAGAGGACTCTGCAACATAGATTTCGGCTGCTAACCCGTAAATGATGGGGTTTCGAGCCATGGCTAACTCGACTTTCCATGGGGCTTTTGGAAAGAATGTGCTCAACATCAATACATCACCATCTACAATTTGTTTATAATATTTTTTATATCCTGAACCAAAAGTCATAATGCCTTGTGGCAGGACAATAATACTTTGACCTTTATATTTTATAGCAGAATCCAGTGCCTGTTTATCAACACCTTTTGCAAATCCGCTTACAACAACCTTGTATTCCTTACTGGCCAGTTTTGCAATATTGTCGGTGAATTGGAGGGATATTTCTGAAGTAATCCGGGAACCGACAATAGCTATGGATTTCTCCTGCATGATCTGCTTGTTCCCTTTTACATAAAGCAGAGCCGGAGCATGTGCAACCTTAAGATTATCTTTTAATGTTTTTGAATATTCAGAAGAGGTGATGGGAATGATTTCATAACCCTCATTGAGTAGAGATTCTGCTAAAAATGCAGTATTTGCCAATTCGGACTTTGCCTTTTTTAAATCCTCAATTTCTTTGTATTCCAAACCATAATTATTTTTCCAGTCGTTCTCAGATAACTGAAAAAAGTCCTCTGGCGATAATTTATTTTCATGATAAAAATTAATGATGAGGTTGTTAATTTTTATATGACGCCATTTCGGCAAATGTGCCAACACGATCCAATATGCTGCATCTTTGTTCATTTTAAATCTCCTCCTAAAGTTCTGGCGATAACTAGCGGTGCAATTTTTTTAGCACCTAAATTTATCAAACATCTCCCGATTTCTTTCACTGTTGCTCCACTATCAAAAATATCATCAATCAGTAAAATGCTTTTATCTTTAATTTCTGCCGGATTGTTATATATAAAAGCATCCTTGACATTATCTGCCTTAAGATAGCTATTTTCAAATACTTTCTGCTCTTTGGTTTGGCGTTCCTTCCTGAGATTATGAGAAATCGGGAATTTAAGTACCCTGGAAATTTTTATTGCGAAATCCTTTACAAGTTCTCCTGATTTGGTGGGTGGCACATAAAGAATCAGGTCAAATTTTTCCTGACCAAACTTCTTCCTGTACGCTTTCAATGTTAATCGAAGCAGAAAATCCGGGAAGTCACCACCGTTTTTATATTTACTCCTGTGGATGGCTGCCCCCACATTTGATACGCCATAATAGGATGCGGCAACACCATTTACCAGGTTTGTTCCTGTTGTTTCAACTTTCAGTTCAGGGAAATAATCCTCCCTGTAAGCCTGCAGTTTTCCTGTCCAGTCAGGTGTTGTTGTCACTTTAAGCTTTTGCAACCCTGTATTGTCGCAATTTTTGAAACACCTGTCATCGGAATCACCCAAAAAGTCACATAAATATTTCATTCTCGACCTTGTGATTTCAACGTAAGCGATCATTTTTTCCAGATCTGCGGTTTTTAAAGCCCTCAATTCTTCAAATGCCTTTGTATTTAACTTTGGTGCACCTGTGATATATTCAAATTTTTTACTTCTATCGATAGTAACTTCACGAATGATCTTTTGCTCGACCAGGTCGGCTTTGATTACCCTTATTTGGGTTTGCTTTAAATTTGTCCTTCGCATAAGATCTCTTTCGCCAAGCAATTCACTTTTAACAGCTTCAATAACTTTTTCATACTTTGTAATGGCAGGCCTGCCACCCTCAATGAATGCTTCCGGTAAATCACGGTCCTGCGGATTATAAAAGAGTATAATATCTGCCGGCACCCCGTCCCTTCCGGCACGACCTATTTCCTGGTAGTAGTGAACAGGTGACTGAGGAATTTGTGTGTGAATAATAAAACGAATATCGGGTTTGTCAATTCCCATACCCAGTGCATTGGTTGAAATCACACATTTCCATTGGTTGTTCATCAAACCGTTTTCAATAGCAATTCTGGAATCAGGATCAAGGCCTGCATTGTAACCAACAGAGGGTATCTTTAAATATTCAAACCACTTGGAATAAATTTCGGTATCCACACGTGTTCCGGTATAAAGTATGCCCGAACCGGGTAATTTGGATAGGTTTTGTCCCAGCCAGATGAGTTTTTCATCTTCTGAATTTACTTTGATAACAAATAACCTGAAATTTTCACGCATCAGGTTGCCCCTGATAATGGTTAGATTACCACCCATCTGTTGTGCAATATCTGCTTCAACTTTTTTTGTGGCAGTGGCTGTGGTTGCCAATACAGGCATACCTTTTGGCAATAAGTTCACCAGACTAAGTATTCTTCGGAATGACGGTCTGAAATCATGTCCCCAAACCGAAATACAATGAGCTTCATCAACTACTACCATTGAAAGGTTCATTTGCCTTGTAGCTTCTATCCATTCTGAATTCTCCTGCCGCTCAGGCGCAATATAGAGTATCTTGAGTTTCCCCTCTTTTGCTTCACTAATAATTTGAGAATTTTCTTCACGGGTTTGTTCACTATTTATACATTTGGCTGCAATACCAAGACTATTCAGGTTTTTAACCTGATCGCGCATTAAGGCAATTAAAGGGGAGAAAATAACCGTGGTTCCTTTAAATAAAATGGCAGGAAACTGAAAGCACAAAGATTTCCCAAATCCTGTCTTTTCGATAAGCAATACCCGTTCGCCTTTCAGAATTTTTTCAATGGTTTCCCATTGCTTATCATAAAAGTGGTCAATATTAAAGGTGCTTTTTAATATGGTTTCAGCCTCCTGCCTGTTCATAGTTTAGCATTTACTGACTCTCTTGCTTTTC
>DAOVLD010000098.1 GCA_030631445.1 Bacteroidota bacterium | reverse complement strand
TTAAAGACTTACACCTTTTTCAGTTGCACTTATTTAGGTGATTATTTATCCTAAATATAGTAATATAATCAATTGTTACAAAGAGTATTAATGATTATTTTTCAACAAAACTTACGAATCTAAGGACGTTATTAATAACGTTATTAAATAAGTATTGGGTTTCCCATCATAAAAAACAGGATAAATTTAGAATTTAGAATGTTCAATTATGAATGTAGAATGTAAATATTCAGTGTCTAAAGTTAAAAATGATTAAATGCTTAAATGCAAGAATGTCTAAAGTTTTAAATCACTCTTTTCAGAATTTTGAATCATTTGATTTAGTGATCCTGTGTAATAATTGTTTGATTGTTATTTCCTTTCTTGCCGACTGTTGACTGTGGACTGCCGACTGATTAGTTACTGTAGAATAAACAAAAAAATAAAATTCTACATTCAACATTCATCATTTTATATTCATTATTTTTCTTTAGATTCTGATCCGGGTACGTGAAAATGCGGCTCCAAATCCATCGGTCCTAATTGATAAGTCTTCGGTCCCAGTCTCAGATCAGAGTTCATCATCTCTTCCCATGTTACTTCTTTTCCGGTATAAGCGGATATCCGTCCCATAATGGCTGTCATAGTAGAGGTTGCAACATTCTCGCCTTCATTGATGGGTTCATTTTTCCTGATAGATGTTACCAGGTTAATGTGCTCCTGTAGATACGGGCTGATCTTTACATTCTTCATCTGCTCTCCATTTTCATCAAGCGGGTATTCGTATTTCCACTTCTCAGTTCCTTCCGGAGTCCAGATTGTATTTTGGCAGTTGGAATATCCCTTTGTTCCCCGGACATATTCTGACACATTGTTTGCACAACCGTTTATCTGCCGGCACATACTGTGCATATGAAAATCATTGTCATAAATAAAATCCACGCTGAACATATCATACTGGTCACCGGTTACCCTTCTGTGTCTTGCCCCGAAGCCAACTGCTTTGACCGGATGTTTACCCGAGTACCAATTTATTACATCAATATTGTGTACATGCTGTTCGGTAATATGATCACCAGAAAGCCATAACCAGTTAACCCAGTCACGTATCATGAATTCCATGTCCGACCATTCCGGTTGACGGTCACGGTACCATAACTGTGACTGATTCCAATAAACATTGGCAGCAACAATTTCACCGATTGCCCCATTAGCTATTTGTTCATATGTTTTCAGGTAGTCGCGCTGGTGCCTTCTCTGTGTTCCGGCAACAATTGAGAGTCCGAGAGCTTCTGCTTTTTTAGCGGAGGTCATTATTGAGCGCGCCCCGACCGGATCAACAGCTACAGGTTTTTCCATAAATACATGTTTTTTAGCTTTTATGGCTGCCTCAAGATGTTCAGGGCTGAAGTGCGGGGGGGGAGCAAGAATAACTACGTCAACTCCGCTGTCCAAAACCTTCTGGTAGGCATCGAAACCAAGGAAGCAATTTTCTTCCGGGACCTCAACGTCATTTTTCTCTTTTAGCTCCTTTTTTGCATCATCAATCCTATCCTGGAAAATATCAGCTAAGGCATGTATCTCCAGGTTAGGGCCTGCATTAAGGAAATGTATTGCAGCACCTGTTCCTCTGTCCCCGCAACCAACAAGTCCGGCTTTTAGTGTAGGCCCGTCAGGAGCCTGGTCAGGTGGTACCGGAATAACAATATTCTTTTTAGCTTCACTACAGGCATTAACAAGTCCGGCCACACCAAGGGTGGTCACTGCCCCAATTGCTGCCGTGTTACCTAAAAATTTTCTTCTTGAGATTGATCCTTCTTTTTCTTCCATGAGTTAGTGAATATTAAATTATTTGTTTAGTATTTTATAGTATATTAAGTGTCTAAAGTGCCTAAAGTGTCTTGAGTGCCTAAAGTGCCTACTCAGCCTTAGCCTTCCCTTCACATACCACCCTGAATCCCACATGGTTACAGTCGGAGTACCACCAGATACTTTTTGGCATCTGGGGATCGGTCATTAACCATTTTTCAGTTTTTGTATAATCTCTTGCTGCACACCGCACGTAACCGGCAGTACTTTTGAATGATCCGCCCCTGATAACATGTTCAGTTCCTTTTTCAAGGCCACCGGGATTAATAAGCGTATCTTTATTATATTGTTCGTAAGCATCTGGTGCGTACCAGTCGAGGCAGAATTCTGCGATATTGCCAGGCATATTTTGCAAACCAAACGGGTTGGACTTTGCTTCACCGGCTTCAATAGTTTTGCCAATTCCTGATCCTATAAAGTTAATATATTGAGATATTTCATCCCTGTTTTTTGAAAATATTTTACCAAAAATCCCTTTTTCCTTAAAATCTTTTGGTTCACCCTCAAAGAAATAGTACCCGGAAGTACCTCCACGGCAGGCATATTCCCATTCAGCCTCAGTTGGAAGCCGGTATTTTTTCCCGGTTACTATTGATAGCCATTTGCAGTACGTTTCAGCAGCATGATAGGTCATAGTGATGGCTGGCAGTTTTCCCATTCCCCATCCCTGACCGGGTGCTCCCCAGGGAGGTGTTGCTCCGGTGATTGCATCAGGATCGTCACTTTGTTTTTTACTCTGCCCGGTTGTACGTCCCTCCGAAGCAGTAGCATTGTAAAAGGATAAATACTCATCCCAGGTAACTTCTGTCTTAGCGATGAAAAACGGGGAAAGTTCTGTTTTCCTGACCGGTCTTTCATTTGGCTGACCGGCTTTTTGATCCGGGCTGCTACCCATTTGAAACGTTCCTCCCGGAATTGCAACCATTTCAAACTTAACGCTGGTTCCCGGGATATATTCGGTAAAATCTTCAAACTTTTCAATCTTTGCCGGTTTGGTAAATATTACCTCCTTTTCTTTTACTTCAGTACCAAAGCTTACATTTTTTGCATGAACAGCGTTTTTGGAATAATGACCTACCTGTAAATGGCAGTTAATGCAGTGGAGTTCATCATCATGTTCGGTGTAGTAAAGATGTGCCTCATCGCCCTCTTTTGTCAGAGTCAGCGGAAAAAGATTTTGATGACATTTTTTACAGGAAATTTCAAAAGTATGATTTTTTGCATATTCAAGCAACGACTTCTCCTCCCAGTTGAATTCTAAGCTGTCTTTAAACAGTTTCCCGTACAGATCCCTGATACCAGTCAGGGCTTTTACCTTTACATAACCCTCTCCATGAGGAGGGAGATGACATTCAACACAATGGACTTTTATACCGCTGGGATTATCAAAATGTGTTGAGAGTTTCCAGGATGAATGTGTTTGGGGGTGAACATGACATGATGCACAAAACCGGTCGGTTGAAGTCAGATAAATAATTTTTCTGCTGCCTGAAATAAAAATTGATCCCAGTATAAATCCGGTAAGTGCTATAAGTGTTATTTTATTTCTTATTAGTATTCGGCTCTTCATCAAAACAGTAGATTTGGACCGTCAATAAAAATTATGAAAATAATATAAAAAGTTAAGCTTTCATATGAATTTTATTTTTTAATTAGTAATTTAGGAGTTTGTATTTTCAATTTGAAATAGCTATAAATTCAATTTTAAAAAATTTAAATTATGAGTGTATCAAAAGAAAACAAAAAGTTTAGCAGGCGGTCTTTCATTGGCAGGACTGCAGCAGCTACTGCCGGGTTTACGATTTTACCCAGCTATGTAGTCAGCGGACTTGGCCATAAAGCACCCAGCGATAAATTGAATATTGCAGGTGTTGGTATTGGAGGAGTGGGTTTTGGTAATCTGAAAAACATTAAAGATCAGAATATCGTTGCTCTTTGTGACGTGGATTGGGGTTTCAGTAAACGTGTTTTCAAATATTATCCTGAAGCTAAAAAATATAAAGACTTCAGGAAAATGTATGATGAGATGGGTAAAGGCATTGATGCTGTGATTGTTGCAACTGCAGATCATACACATGCCACTATTGCAGCTAATGCCATTGCAATGGGTAAACATGTTTATGTACAAAAACCATTGACCCATACGGTTTATGAATCACGTTTACTTACTAAACTGGCAGAAAAACATAAAGTAGCTACCTCGATGGGTAACCAGGGTTCTTCAGGCGAAGGTGTTAACCTTGTAAGAGAGTGGTTATGGAATGGTGAAATAGGTGATGTGAAGAAGGTAGAAGCATTTACCGATCGTCCAATCTGGCCACAGGGACTTAACCGCCCGGCAGAGGAAATGGCAGTGCCTGATACATTGGATTGGGATCTTTTCCTTGCTACAGCTCCCGTGCGTCCTTACAATGCAATTTACCATCCGTGGAACTGGCGTGGCTGGTGGGACTTTGGTACAGGTGCACTTGGCGATATGGCTTGCCATATTCTTCATCCCGTGTTTGTTGGATTAAAGCTTGGGTATCCTGTAAAAGCTCAGGGTAGTTCAACCTTACTTCTTACAGATTGCGCTCCTAATGCTGAAATGGTCAATCTTACTTTCCCTGCACGTCCGAAGCATGAAGATGTTAATATTAATCTTAATGAAGTTAAAGTTACCTGGTATGACGGTGGATTACAACCACAAAAACCTGAAGGATGGCCTGCAGGTAAGAACATGAACGACGACGGAGGTGGAGTCCTTTTCCATGGTACAAAAGATACACTGGTATGTGGTTGCTATAGTAAAGATCCATGGTTGCTGTCAGGTCGTGTACCTGATGCTCCGAAGACAATACGACGTGTTAAAACCAATCATGAAATGGATTGGGTCCGCGCTTGTAAAGAGAGTCCTGAAAATCGTGTGGAGACTGCTTCTCCATTTTGTGAGGCTGGTCCTTTCAACGAGATGGTGGTTATGGGTGTTCTGGCAGTTCGTCTACAGGGATTGAACAAGGAGCTTGAGTGGGATGGTGAGAATATGAAATTCACAAATATCGGTGATGACGAGAATCTTCGTACATGTATCGCTTACAATTTCAAAATACATGATGGACATCCTACCTTTAACAATGAATGGACTAAACCATTCAGCGCAAAGCAATTCGCGGAAAAACTAATCAGGCACGATTATCGTGAAGGCTGGTCGTTACCGGATATGCCAAGCTAATCAAGTTAATATATTGTTAAACTAAATAATAAAATTACTATGAAAATAAAAGGATTATTTTTTCTAACATCAATTTTAATTATTGCTATTATGGTTTCATGTAAACCCGGTGTTAAATCATCAGATGAAGATACCGGTACCGGGGATGCTGCTGAAGCAGTGGCTGAGCCCAATACACTTACTGATAAAGAGGTGGAAGAAGGATGGATTTTGATGTTTGACGGAGAATCTGCAGGAAAATGGCGCGGATACTTAAAAGATTACTTTCCTGACGATTGGAAAATAGTTGACGGAACAATGTATTTTGTTGGTTCCGGAAGAGGGGAAGCCGGTTCAGTCGATGGTGGTTACATTATTTATGACCAGAAATTCTCAAACTTCCACCTGAAGCTGGAATGGAAAATTTCAGAAGGCGGTAACAGTGGAATCTTTTATTTAGGTCAGGAAAATGCGGAATTTGATCCTATCTATAAAACTGCTCCTGAAATGCAGGTTCTGGATAACGAAAGACACCCGGATGCCAATGCCGGTAAAGATGGTAATCGGCAGGCAGGTTCATTGTACGATCTGATACCTGCTGTTCCTCAGAATGCTAAACCGGCAGGTGAATGGAATTGTGTAGAGGTTAAAGTTTATAAAGGATCGGTATGGCATTATATGAATGGTGAAGTTGTACTTGAATACCACCTTTGGACACCGGAATGGAATGAACTGGTTGCAGGAAGTAAATTCCCGGAATTAAATCCTGATTGGGCTAATGTTGCTTCCGAGGGCTTTATCGGTCTTCAGGATCATGGCGATGATGTGTGGTACAGGAGCATTAAGATCAAAGAATTATAATTATTATTATGAATCTACAAGAAATGGAAAGGCTGATTGGTCTTTCCATTTTTTATAAAAATTTTAAAATATGGATCGAAAAAGAAGAGAATTTTTAAAAAAAGCAGGTATTAGCGGAGCCGGATTAATGATTGCTCCTTCATTTCTCAGAGCAGGCATGAATAATTCTGATATGTTCTTTAAGATATCAATAGCTGAATGGTCATTGCATAAAATGCTTAATGCCAAAAAACTTACAAATCTTGAATTTCCTGAGTTTTCAAAGAAAAACTTTGATATCTATGCTGTAGAGTATGTAAATAAATTTTTCAAGGATGCCGGAAAGGAATACCTGGCAGAACTCAAAAACCGGACAAATGATCTGGGAGTGGAGAATGTTCTTATTATGGTTGATGATGAAGGTGACCTGGGAGAGTCAGATGATGCTAAGCGTCAAAAGGCTGTAGAGAATCATTATAAGTGGATTGAAGCTGCTAAATTCCTGGGATGTCATTCCATTCGTGTTAATGCCCGTGGCAAAGGAACAATGGAAGAAGTGGCTGAAGCTGCAGTGGATGGTCTGAGAAAACTGACCGAATATGCTTCAAAGGATAATATCGGTGTGATAGTTGAAAATCATGGCGGATACTCATCTAACGGAAAATGGATGTCTGATGTTATCCGAAAGGTTGATAATCCTAACTGTGGAACACTTCCTGATTTTGGCAATTTCCGTATCAATGCAGAGGAAGAATATGACCGTTATTTAGGAATGAAAGAGTTAATGCCATTTGCAAAAGGAGTAAGTGCAAAGTCTTATGAGTTTGATGATGAGGGCAATGAAACAAAATCGGATTTTTACAAAATGCTGAAGATTGTTAAAGAAGCCGGTTATACCGGATATATCGGCGTTGAGTATGAAGGCAGTGAACTTAGTGAAGTGGAGGGGGTTAAAGCTACCAAAAGGCTTCTTGAGAAAGTTGGGAGTAGTATGTA
>DAOVLD010000251.1 GCA_030631445.1 Bacteroidota bacterium | reverse complement strand
TCCTGGCATCATCTATTGTAAAATCCTGATAAACAGATCGCAAAACAGGTATATCCTTCTTATTAAATCCTGAAAGTTGTTTTAGGGGAAGATCAGTGAGAGCTATAAAATATTCAATCTCAATTTTCACCCTGTATTTTATCAGGGCAAACTCTGAGAAATATAATTCCAGCTCTTTTACCTTATTTCTATATCTGCCGTCAATAGGTGTAATAGCAGTTAATTCTTCAAAATTCATCTTTTCACCATTTGAAAGTGGCAAAGGTAAACAAAATTAGGTTCTCCCGGTAGTTATCCTGATCATTTTTGAGTATCAAAAAAGTTAATATTTCTTTGCCGAGGGGATAATATAAAATTATTAAGAGGGAAGATTATTGTTTGTAATTAATGTAATTGTATTTTTGTAATTAATGTTGTGAACAAGGAATTTTAAGTGGAATGATGGAATAGCAGAAGAATGTTTTATCTCCTATTCTCCCTGTTTTTCATAAAAAACAGGATGCATTATCAGGAAGAACTATATTTACACTACATGGGTATAATAAAAGTGTCAGCCGTTTCATACGCCAATACATTTCCATTTATTTATGGCTTGGAGAATACTTTAATCCGGGAGAAGATAGTGCTGCAGAAAGACTATCCTGCCCTTTGTGCCATGAACCTTTTGGAAGACAAAGTTGATATTGGTTTAGTGCCAATTACTGTAATTCCTGAATTAGATTTCTACGAAATAGTATCTGAATATTGTATTGGAGCTAATAAAGAAGTACGATCAGTAATTCTTGTTAGCAATGGTCCTTTAAAAAAACTTAAAAGGATCTTCCTTGATTATCAATCAGGAACATCGGTGAATCTTGTTAAAGTACTTGCAATGTATTACTGGGATATTGACGTCCAGTGGCTTCCTACTACAGAAGGTTTTGAGAATAACATAAAAAATGATCAGGATGGAGCTGTGTTAATCGGCGATCGTTGTTTCACTGCTGAGAAAAAATTCCCTTACATATATGATCTTGCAGATGAATGGAGAAAGTTTACAGGTTTGCCGTTTGTATTTGCTGCCTGGGTTGCCAATAAACAAATTGACAGGGATTTTAAAAAAGCATTCGATGCTGCTCTTAAATATGGTATCCACCACCTTGATAAAGTTATCAATTACTTTGCAAACAACCGGCTTCCAAAAAAAATTGATCTTAAATCATACCTAACCACTAACATTGATTATCATCTTGATGAAAAAAAATTAAAAGCAATGGAATTGTTTTTTCAATACCTTGGCAAATTATCCATAAAATAATGTCGTATCTTTGAATAAAAACAAGTTATGCACAAGAATATATTCATTGTATCAATCCTAATTGCTTTCGTGAGTTTTGCTCAGACAATACCCGCATGGGCTGAATCAGAGCCAGATACCATTGCTAAAGTATTAGTTTATAAGTTTGATATTAAAGAACAAATTGCTCCCCCAATATGGAGAGTAACCAAACAGAGTCTGGATGAAGCAGAATCTATCGGAGCAGATTGGATTATTATCCACATGAATACCTACGGAGGAATGCTGGATGCAGCTGACTCAATCCGCACCAGAATTCTTAATTGTCCAATTCCTGTTTTAGCATTCATTGATAATCAGGCAATATCTGCAGGTGCCTTAATCGCAGTAGCATGCGATAGTATCTATATGAGAAAAGGGGCAAGTATTGGCGCAGCTACTGTTGTCGATGGTCAGGGCGAGGTTGTTCCCGATAAATTTCAGTCGTTTATGCGGGCAACTATGCGGGCAACTGCCGAGTCACATGGAAAAGATACTGTAATTACCGGGAATGATACAACGTTAATATGGCACAGGGATCCAAAAATTGCCGAAGCAATGGTTGACCCGCGGTTACAGGTAGAAGGAATAATAGATTCCAGCCAGGTATTGACAATGACAACTAAAGAAGCTATCGAAAACGGTTACTGCGAAGGCGAAGCTGAAAATATAAAAGAAATGCTTGAAAAAGCAGGCATTCATAACTATGAATTAAGGGAATACATCAAAACACCTTTAGAATCAATTATTGGTTTTCTCGTGAACCCCGTATTTCATGGATTATTGATCATGGTAATTATAGGGGGTATATATTTTGAATTACAGTCTCCCGGAGTAGGATTCCCTCTGATAGCAGCAATTATTGCAGCTATCCTTTATTTCGCTCCCCTCTATCTTGAAGGTCTTGTTGAAAACTGGGAACTTGTAATGTTTATCGTCGGAATTATTTTAATTGTTTTAGAGATTTTTGTAATACCCGGTTTTGGAATTGCCGGAGTAACAGGAGTTATCCTGGTAGTCACCGGATTAAGTCTTAGCATGGTTGATAATATAGTTTTTCAATTCGATTTTGTGCTTGGAATCAAAACTTTACTTGGAGCTTTAGCCCTTGTAATTTTTTCATCAATGATTTCATTTATTTTATCTCTATACCTTAGCAAGAAACTATTCACATCAAAAACTTTCCCTAACCTGGCTCTTAGTTCAGTGCAGAATATTAATGATGGGTTCATTAGTGTTGATGCAAATCTGAAAAAACTTATTGGTAAAAAAGGTGTTGCCGCTACGGTTTTGCGTCCTGCAGGAAAAGTTGAAATCGAGAATGAGATCTATGACGCCCGTTCAGAAATAGGGTTTATTGATCGTGGGGATCCAATAATCGTTATTAAGGATGGAACAACACAGTTGTATGTTGTTAAGGACGAGTAGGGAAATTTCGAAAACAGACGAAAATGAAAACTGACCGATTTCTAATCCGGTCTTATGAACCGGCTGATTATAAGGGTGTCATTCATGTCTGGGAAGTAACAGGAATGGGAGGATCTGTTCGGAGGGATAATGATGTAATAATTAAAGAAAGTCTTGACATAGGTGGAAAATTCCTTGTAATGATAGATACAACTACCAATAATCTTGTTGGAACTTCATGGATGACTTTTGATGGAAGACGACTATATCTGCATCATTTTGGTATTGATCCGGTATTTCAAAATCAGGGCCTGGGGCAAAAGCTTGCCCGTGCTACACTGAATCTGGCAAAACAAAAAAATAAACAAATCAAGTTAGAAGTTCATAGAAACAATAAAGCGGCTATTGAACTATATAAAAAACTGGGATTTAAGTATCTGGGCGATTATGATATTTACATAATTCGTGACGTTGAAATAAAAACATAGCTTTGATTTTAAATCAGAATGATTATTTTTGTGGGCCAAAGATTTTTACTAACTAAAACAAAAGAATATTCATGTCAAAAACAATTACGTTCAACGAACTGAGGAGAATCAAGGATAGTTTGCCAAATGGTAGTATGAAGCAAATTGCTACCCGGTTAAATCTCAATGTAGAAACT
>DAOVLD010000040.1 GCA_030631445.1 Bacteroidota bacterium | reverse complement strand
TGATGAACTTAAAGTGCCTGATAACCCAATAATACCATTTATCGAGGGGGATGGTATCGGACCTGATATCTGGGCTGCAGCTGTCCGGGTTTTTGATGCAGCAGTTGAAAAAGCATATAATGGAAAACGAAAGATTGCCTGGAAAGAGATTTTTGCAGGTGAAAAATCTTATAATTTGACTGGAGAATGGTTGCCCCAGCAAACTCTTGATACTATTAAGGAATATATTGTTGCCATTAAGGGTCCGCTTACTACACCGGTAGGAGGAGGGATTCGATCATTAAATGTAGAATTAAGGCAGAAGTTGGATCTTTATGTTTGTTTACGCCCTGTTAGATATTTCAAAGGAATTTCCTCTCCGGTTAAAAGGCCTGAGCTGACAAATATGGTTATATTCAGGGAAAATTCTGAGGACATATATGCTGGGATTGAATGGATGACAGGTACCCCTGAAGCAAAAAAGATTATTGATTTTATGCAATCTGAGTTAGGTGTGACAAAAATTCGTTTCCCGGAAACTTCATCAATTGGTATTAAGCCGGTTTCTCGTGAAGGAACAGAACGTCTTGTTAGAGATGCAATCAGGTATACCATTGATCATAAACTTCCATCGGTTACTTTCGTTCATAAAGGAAATATTATGAAGTTTACTGAAGGACAATTCAAACAATGGGGCTATGATCTTGCCGAACGTGAATTTTCTGATCATGTTTTTACCTGGCAGGAATATGACAGGATTAAGGAAAAAGATGGTGTTGATGCTGCAAACCTCGCACAATCGAAAGCTAATGATGAAGGAAAAGTGCTGATCAAAGATGTTATCGCTGATGCGTTTTTACAACAGATACTTACCAGACCTGCCGAATATTCGGTTATTGCTACTTTGAACCTGAATGGTGATTATATATCAGATGCTCTTGCTGCAAGTGTAGGTGGAATAGGTATTGCCCCCGGCGCTAATATTAATTATCAAACAGGTCATGCAATTTTTGAAGCAACACATGGTACAGCTCCAAAATATACCGGACTGGATAAGGTTAACCCCGGTTCAGTGATAGTTTCAGGTGTATTAATGTTTCAGTATATGGGATGGAATGAAGTTGCCGACCTGATAATTAAGGGTTTGGAGAAATCAATTGTCAGCAAAAGAGTGACTTACGATCTTGAAAGACTGATGGAAGGTGCTACAAAACTTAAGTGTTCAGAATTTGGAAGTGAAATTATTAAGAATATGTAATTTGTTCCGGTAACTTATACTGATTTGGATAGAGGCTGTTTCACTATTGGAGCAGACTTTCTTTTAAGTTCAATAAAGGTAATTTCAGGATATATTCCAACCCTGCCCGGATATCCAATATATCCTAATCCCGGATTTACATAAAGCAGTTGCTCTCCTTCAGTATAAAGACCTATCCATCTGGGATATTTTAGCTGTACAGGGCTCCATTTTATTTTTCCAATATTTACTCCAAATTGCATCCCGTGTGTATGCCCTGAAAGAGTAAGAGGGATGTCTTTCTTATTGAGCACCTCAGCATCCCAATGACTTGGATCGTGAGAAAGCAGTATCTTAAATGGTTTTTTTTCCAAACCTTTGCATGCAACATCAAGATCACCATACTGGGCAAATGGAGGTTTGCCCCAATTCTCAACACCAATAATTGCTATTGAATTATTCTGCCTTGTTATGGTAATTGATTTGTTTAATAATAATTTGAAACCCAACCGTTGATGAGCCTGTTTTATCATTTCCAGGTTTTTCTTTTTCTCATCATCAGAACTCCAATAATGATAATCACCATAGTCATGATTACCTAAAATAGAATACTTGCCTATTCGGGCTTCCATTTTACCAAGTATCTCAAACCAACCATTCATTTCACCGGCAAAATCATTAACAATATCTCCTGTGAAGCAAATAATATCGGGTGAAAGGGAATTTATCATTTTTACAGCTTCGGCAATCTTTTCATAATGTCCGTATAAACTTCCAATGTGCAAATCGGATATATGCACAATACTGAGACCGGAGAACTCTTCAGGGAGATTTTTAAATCTCAGATTGATCTTTTTTATCAGGAAATTGAATTTTACTGAAGTCATTCCATAAATTAAGGATACGAATGGAATTGCTGCAAGAATTAATCCTGCTTTTGTAAGAAATGTTATTCGTGTAATTTTCGGACTATTATTCACCTTTTCAATTTTTCTTTTTCCAACAATCCGGATAATCAACATAGAGCTAAAGCGAATGATGTCTTCAGAAAAATTAAATGGAATAAAAAGAAATTTAGGCACATAAAATGCGAGGAGTATACCAACAAAACAATAAATCCTTCGTTGTACTGCCGGATCATAATCATTATGCATCCATTTAGATACTAATAAAATACCAGCCATAAAACCAATACTATGAGCCCAGAATAACAAGGTTAAAATCTTTTTCTGTTTTACCGTTAACCTGTGATTTGATAAATGCCTTAACCCTTTATAAAAAAACAGGTCTGTAATTAATAATATTAATAGTATTAATAACATATTCAGGATTATTGTTATTCCTATTGTGAAGATACAAATATTATAGTTTTTGCTCACATATTAATAATCTTTCTTTAAAATAAACAACCACGATTATCGTTATAGAAGAAGTTTAAAGTGAACTAAAGTTGAGAAGAAGTTGTAACTTTAGGCACTGAATAGTTACAAATAAATAAACAAAACAGATATGAAAAAAGTATTTTTATTACTAATTGGAATATCCCTTTTTGTTGCTGCAAATGCTCAGATTAAATTCGGCGTAAAGGGCGGTGTTAATTCGTCAACCATAAAAATGGATGATGTTATTATTGTGACACAGGGGATTGAAGAATATTCTCTGGAAGGACTAAAGACTGCCAGTGTTGGATTCCATGCAGGTCTTATGACGCGGGTAACTTTTTTTGGAGTTTTTATTCAACCTGAATTATACTTTTCATCTACCGGGGGTGAAGTGGAAGTTACGGATATACTTCCGAATGTTACCAGTATTAAGACAATGGAATTCAAGAAACTGGATATACCTGTTCTGGTAGGCTTTAAATTTGGTCCGGCACGTATAAATGCCGGTCCTGTAGCCAGTATAATAATTGACAGTAAGGCTGATCTTATTGAAACATCAGGTTATGAAGAAAAACTAAAGGGAGCATCTTTTGGATACCAGGCAGGTGTGGGCCTTGATATTTTAAATACCATTTCGCTTGATGTACGGTACGAAGGCAACCTCAGTAAACTTGGAGATGGTGTAAATATTGGAGGAGAGGATTTTGAGTTTGATTCAAGGAACCCGCAGTTCATTTTCAGTCTGGGGATCTTTTTCTAAACTTTTAATAATATATTGTAAAAAAAGGGATGCTGGTCCCTTTTTTTATGCTATTAATGCTTACAACAGAGTCATTAATTGAGTTTTAGTCGCCCTTTGTTTATTGCTTGTAATAATCAATAGTGTGGTCGTAAAAAAAAAATAGGAAGCTATCAGGGTTTTTTCTAACTTTAGTATTCTATTAATTCAAAAAAAGATGATTTCTGCCATTCATTGGGACGTCCTCTGGAGTAATGTTGCTCTGGTAATCACTATCCTTTACGGTGGTACCATCTTGTTTACTGTCTTTATGGTTATCCTTGAGAACCGTGATCCTGTAAAAACCATTTCCTGGGGTTTATTCATTATTCTTATTCCGGTGATTGGAATTATCGGATATCTTATTTTTGGACAAAACTACAGAAAAGAAAAAATCTTTTCCCGGAAAGAGTTGGTAGACCTGGAAAGGATAAGCAGTTTAAGCAGGGATCAGGTAAATGAATTACCTCATCAAAAGTTCCTGAAAAACAAAAAGATCAATGAAAAAAGGAATATTATGACGTTGTTATTAAATAACAGCAAAGCACTCCTTACTCAATATAATAAAGTAAATATTCTTATTAATGGAGAAGAAACATTTGATTCTATTATCAATGCTCTCAATATAGCTAAAGACCATATTCATATGGAATTTTATCGATGGGAATCTGATAATATTGGTAACAGGATCAAGGATGTTCTTGTTAAGAAAGCCAGAGAAGGAGTGAAGATACGTATTATTTATGATGATGTTGGAAGTTGGAAAATAAGTAAAATATATCTAAAGGAACTTAAAAAAGAAGGCATTAAAACTTATGCCTTTATGCCGGTAAGATTTCCTTACCTTACCAGCAAGGCAAATTTCAGAAATCATCGCAAAATCATTGTTGTGGATGGAAAAATAGGTTTTGTCGGTGGATTTAATATTGCAGACAAGTACATTCACGGAGATCCGAAAGTGGGTTTCTGGCGCGATTCTCATTTAAGACTGGAAGGGGAAAGCGTACATTCACTTCAGATGATCTTTCTTGTTGACTGGTATTTTATTTCGAGGACAATTATTGATCATCAACCCAGATACTTTCCAAATCACAAGGTTAATGAGGAATGTCTGATACAGATCACCTCGAGTGGTCCTGACTCTGATTGGTCTAGTATAATGCAGGCCTATTTTGCAGCTATCAGTACAGCCAAAGAAAATATTTTTATTTCTACACCATATTTTTCCCCCAATCCAAGTATTCTCACTGCTCTTAAAACAGCTTCCCTGAGTGGTGTTGATGTTAGAATTATTTTACCTGCACATTCCGATTCAACAATTGCCTATTGGAACTCAATTTCATACATAGGGGAAATGCTTGATGCAGGAATCCGGGTTTACCTTTATGAGAAAGGCTTTAATCACGCCAAAATAATTATGGTTGACGGGGTTTTCTCTTCGATTGGATCTGCGAATGTTGATTATCGAAGTTTTGATCTCAACTTTGAAGTTAATGCCTTAATATACAATGAAACACATACAATAAGCCTGGAGAATGATTTTCGCAGAGATCTGGAAAACAGCCATTTGATAATCCCCGGGGAGTGGAAAAAGCGACCATTAAAGCAAAGAATTTCTGCTTCTCTTGCCCGAATCCTTGGACCACTTTATTAATTATTATCAGCATATTATACTTTTAACTTTTGACTTTTGACTTTAAACTTGTCACTAAGGCACGTTGTCTTTTATCCTCAGGTCATATCTGCCACCCTTAATAATCCAGCAAATAGTATCGCACTGGTCAGTAACACGATGAGTTTTAATTCTATCACCATCAACAGCAAAAACCGAATCATTACCAACCTTATATTCAGCTTTAACAGAATAATAATGATTCAATGGAACTTCTATATAAACTGTTTTCACAGAAACAGTATCTCTTACTCTTATCCTGCCGGCTTCTATTCTGTCTCTGTAAATTGCTATTGGAACCTCAGGGTTTTCATCATTTATAGTTAATTGAATTATTAGTTCACCACTATCAGGTTTAATACGATAGCAATCAGAACAATTTACTTCAAAAAAGTTAAACTTTTCATCACAAGAAAATATAAGATTTACCATTATCGGAAGTAAAACCATAAAAAACAGTGGAATTTTCTTTTTCATACTCAGTTTATTGTAAATATTCCGTTTTGTCGACTGCTGACTGCCTCTTTATCGTTATTGGTCAATTGGTTAATTAGTTATGTATATAAGCTATGTCTTCATGAAATCCTTAGCTCAATGCTCTCCGCACTCTGCTCTTCAATCATCATTTATAATTCAAAAGACTTCAATGTTTGTATCAAACTTCATGTCGATTGCTAACTGCTAACTTCTTTATTGATCAATACCATTCAAGTACTTTATCCCGAAGTTCTTTTTTATGCAGATTAAGGTTTACAGAAACCCCTAGGTTTATCCAATGCGAATTTATTGGTTTAATACCAGTATTAAAGAACTCATATCCAACATTAAATTTAAACAACTCATAACCCCAGCAAATACCAAAACCGGGGACAATCTTTGTTACAGACTTTGTTTTTTTGTCTGATCCGGGATATTTCCCGCCAAATGAATAAACAAATTTGCCATATGCATAAAAATCAACAGATGCTCCGGAAGCAAGGTTTGAAAGATGCATATATTTATTAATTCCTAATTCAAGGTTCGATCGTTTCTCCCAATACTGATAAAAAATGTTTTCGTCTGATTTAATTAAAATTCGTTTTGGGAAAGTGCGGGAAAAAAAGCCAAATTGTATACCGGTTTCCAAATTTTCATCAATAATACCTACTTCACTTCCGAAATACAAGTCACCGGTATTTAGTTTAAAACAAGGAGAAAGAAATAACCTGTCGATGGTTGGCATGAATGTTTTTTTGACTTTTATAGACGATAAATATTTTTTCATTTCCCTTTTACCTGACTTCTTGGCGAGCGCATATGCTGTAAATCCTGATTTATCCTGTGGGGAAATCTCTGCACCATAGTTTACCAACATCCGGACTGCATCCAAATGTCCGTTTTTTATTGCAATAGAAGTTGCAGACAAACCATAATTGTTAACATGGTCCGGATCAGCATGGTAACGCAGAAAAAGATTAATAAGACTGGTATCACCATTTTGAGCTGCCATAATCAGTGATGTGTTCCCTTCATGGTCTGTTTGGTTTACTTGAGACCCATTATCAAGAAGTAGTTTTACTATATCATAATTACCAACAAGAACAGCTGCCATTACAGCATTTGTTCCCTTATTATCCTGTATTTCTATATTTCCTTCATAATACAACAGCATATCGCATAAGCTGTAGTAATTATAAGCAGCTGCATAAATCAAAGAGGAGACTCCATAACTATCTGTATCATTAATATCTGCTCCATGTCTTATTAATAATTCTACAATGTCCATGTTATTATTCAATGCAGCACTGACCAAAGCAGTAACCTGATTTTCTGGCTTTTTATTCACATCCGCACCATTCAAAACAAGGATTTTAACTGTTTTCAGGAATTCATTATCAGCAGCAAACATAAGTGGGGTAATTCCATTCCACATTGAAGTATTCGGATCAGCTCCTGCTTCCAAAAGTTTTAATACACTAGCATCATTTCCAATGTAAGCAGCATCCAGAAGTTTTTTATTTAACTCGTCAACATTCATATCCTTCTGTGAACTTATTATGCTGTCCTGAACCTGAGCAATAACAGGTGTATATATTATAATGATTACCAGAAGGAAAATAAATCTTCGAAATAAAAAACCAACCATATATTTTATTTCTTCAACAAAAAAAAAATAAAGGAAAAAATAATTTGTCAATTTTTTAAAAAAAACCTAAAAGATTTTTTTTTATAGATAAATTTTTTATTATCTTTGAAAATGAAAATGAGGTTCTAATCCGTTACTCTTCTCTTAATTTTAGGTTTAGTTGTTGGTTTATTATCTTCATTTAATTCACTTTCATTGCATCAAAAATAAGGGTGCTTAGTTTCCAGGATTGTGAACCTCATTTTTTCTTTCTTTTTTCCAGCAAAAATCAGTATAAATTTTTAATTACTTATTGATATATGTCATATAGGTACAGTTTGTATTTATTGATAAATTTGCAAACAGGTTACAAATTATTATTCCTTACACATGGAACTTCTATTATGACAAGTATAAGGATTGTAGTATGTAAAACACTTATTTTCCTGGGTATTTATTTCTCTTTTGCATTGATTGGATATAGCCAGGAGGAGAATCCTGATTATGATTTATTTAAATCACAACAGATTTTAAAAATACATTTAACATTCCACATTGACTCATTGTTGAATAACAGAAATGTTGATACTATAGGTCATTTAGGAACCATTTCATATTTTGAAACAGATGGAAGATCAACAGATATCCGTGTAATTGTCAAAATGCGGGGTAATTTCAGAAAGAATCCGGACAATTGTAGTTTCCCACCATTAAGACTTAAGTTATTATCTGATAATTCCGAAGATAAGCTTTTCCGTGGATTGAAATGGCTCAAGCTTGTAACGCACTGTCAAACAGATAGTACGGAATTTGAACAATTTATTCTGCAGGAATATTTACTTTACAAAACATACAATATAATTTCTCCTTTTAGTTTCAATGTCAGATTACTTGATATTAAGTATATAGATTCTTCAGGATCAGTTCCAACAATTCAGTCATATGGTTTTTTTATTGAACGACCTAAACAAATGGCACAGAGAATCGGTGGAGAATTAGTAAAGGCTGATGTTATGTTATACAAGAATCTGGATGAAAATAGTCTGGTAAAATTATCTCTTTTTCAATACATGATATGGAATAATGATTGGTCGGTTCCCTTATTGCATAATGTAAAATTCGTTAAGACCACGAATATTAGCTCGCCCATTCCTGTTCCATATGATTTCGATTGGGCAGGCATTGTCTCTGCTCCATACAGAGTAGGAGCTATCACTGTTGATGAAATTAATGTCGTGGACGTATCATACATGGGAATTTGTCTTAAGAGAAAAGAACTTATTCCATTCCTTGAGTTTTATTATAGTGTAAGAAATAAAATTTATAGTTTATGCTGTGATTTCCCTTATCTGGATGATGTACAAAAGGAGAGAACTTTGCATATGTATGATGATTTCTATTCTTTGATTAAAAAACCGGTAAAAGCTAATAGTAAATTCAAAGAAACCTGTTTCCGTAAATAATCAGTTAACTGTTAAGATTACAGGGGGATATTACCATGTTTTTTCGGAGGATTTGATTTTACTTTATTTGCAGCCATTTCGAGAGCCTGAATTAGCTTAAATCTGGTTTGTTTTGGGTAAATAATCTCGTCCAGATATCCAAGTTCAGCTGCCTTATATGGATTAGCAAAATTTGTTTTGTATTCATCTACAAGATTAGATTTATCGGTATCTTTTAACTTGTTACGATATAAAATATTAACAGCTCCATCAGGACCCATTACAGCAATTTCTGCCATTGGATAAGCATAGTTTACATCTGCTCCTATATGTTTACTTGACATTACACAATACGCACCTCCATATGCTTTCCTTGTAATTACAGTAACTTTAGGCACAGTTGCCTCTGAAAAAGCATATAGCAATTTTGCGCCATGACGTATAATTCCTCCAAATTCCTGTGTCGTACCTGGTAAAAAACCAGGAACATCCTCAAAAGTTACCAGAGGGATATTGAATGCATCACAAAACCTTACAAAGCGTGCTGCCTTTGTTGATGCATTTATATCCAGAACACCTGCCTGTACTGACGGTTGATTAGCAACTATGCCTACCGGCTTACCGTTAAGTCTAACAAACCCGGTAATAATATTTTGTGCATAGTGAAGCATAACTTCCATAAAATTCTTATCATCTGCTATTGTAGAGATAAGTTCTTTCATGTCATAAGGTTTATTGGGATCAACAGGAACAAGTTTTTGAAGAAATTCATCTTCCCGTCTGATATCGTCAGTGCATTTTTTTTCAGGTGGATCCTCCATATTGTTTGACGGTACAAATCCAATCAATTCTCTTATCATCATCAGAACCTGTTCATCATTCTCAGCAACAAAATGTGCAACTCCGCTTTTTGCATTATGAGTCATTGCTCCACCCAGTTCATCCTTTGTAACCTCCTCATGAGTAACTGTTTTAATGACATCAGGTCCGGTAACGAACATATAACTTGTTTTGTTTACCATAAATATGAAGTCTGTAAGGGCAGGAGAGTAAACAGCCCCACCGGCACAGGGCCCCATAATAGCAGATATCTGTGGTATAACACCTGAGCTTATCACATTACGATAGAAAATATCAGCATATCCTCCCAAACTCTGAACACCTTCCTGAATCCTGGCACCGCCTGAATCATTAAGACCTATCACCGGAGCTCCCATTCTTAAGGCAAGATCCATAAGTTTTACAACTTTATCAGCATTTGTCCTTGAAAGAGTTCCTCCAAATACAGTAAAATCCTGGGCAAAAACATAAACCAACCTGCCATCAATTTTTCCATACCCTGTTACTATACCATCACCAGGAATCTTCTTTTTATCCATATCGAAATCTCTGGTACGATGTATTACCATCCGGTCTGTTTCGGTGAAAGTGCCCGGATCGAGCAAAATATCGATTCTTTCTCTTGCAGTTTTCTTTCCAATTTTATGTTGCTTTTCAATTCTTTCAATACCTCCTCCCAGTTCCGCAGCATTTTTTCTTTTTTCAAATTCCTGATATTTCTCCTCGTGTGTTGACATAGTTGGAAAATTTTACTGTATATATATTTAAAGAATAAAATTAAAAATTCTATAAGGGTAGTTGCCAGGTAAATAAATTAATAAAAAATCAAGAAAAATTTATCAAATCAGTCCAACAGGTTATTCAAGAAGGATTAAAGACTGGTTACCTTCAATTGTAGCGCCTTCTGTTGTAAGTATTTCTTTTACTTTCCCGTCTTTCTTTGCCTTATATTCACTTTCCATTTTCATTGCCGAGATTATTATGAGTGTTTGCCCGGACTCGACGTTATCACCAACCTCAATAGGAATTTTCACAACTTTGCCCGGCATAGG
>DAOVLD010000202.1 GCA_030631445.1 Bacteroidota bacterium | reverse complement strand
TTCAGAGAAACACGATCAATATCATTACGTAGCAAAATTATTTCGCTTATCATGATGTGGGTCATGATTGGTTTATCTATTTATATATTCATAAAAATCATTCCGGTCAAGATAATTATTGCACTACTTGGAGTAATTGGCACCTTAGTTATCTTATTAATACCTACTTCAAGGAAATAATTAAAAATACTTTTGACTTGACACTAGTGTTTATACTTGGGACACAAAAAAAGCTCCATGGTATAAACCTGGAGCTTTCTTATTAACATAATTTCCCTTTGTATAATCCCTTTTTTGGGATAGTCTTTCTTAATCAGTTTTAAACCGAATTTTTGACCGGTAAATTTATTCTACTTCCTCTTCCTCTTCAACTACAGCTTCAACTTCTGCTGCTTCCTCAACAACCTCAGTTGTATCAACTTCTTCAACTTCCTCAACTGCTTCTACTTCTTCAACTACTTCTACTTCTTCAGCAGCTTGTTCTTCTTTTGGTGTGCTTTTGCAGCCATATAGACCAATAAAACAGACAGTGGCAAATGCCAGAAATAAATACTTAATTTTTTTCATTTTGAGTTTTTTTTGGGATTAGAAAACAATTTTATTCAAATATATTACTTTACATATTAATATCCAATTATTTATTAATGTAATTTGTTTATTTATTATTTTCGAACAATCTTTAGTAAAAAATCAGTACTTTTTTTTACCCATGCATGCAGCGTCAGTAATTTTTACACGTCTTTAAGGTGAAAATAATGGATAAGGAAACAGTTTACCGGAATATACATCAGGATATTATTGACGGATGCGTAATCGGAGACCAGAAGTCACAGTTCAAATTATACAAGCTCTATTATAAGGCAATGTATAATGCAAGTCTCAGGATAGTCAATGATTCCACGGAAGCTGAAGATATAATGCAGGATGCTTTTTTAGCGGCATTTGAAAAGATTGATACATATGGAGGCAAAGTAAGTTTTGGTGCCTGGTTAAAAAAGATAGTGATAAACAAATCACTTGATAATATTAAGAAAAAAAGAGTTGAACTTATACCAATTAAAGAACAGGAATACAGGATTGAAGATGAGAGCAGTAATAAAGGATCAGGAATTCCGGAAGTTTCCGTTGAAAATATTAAGAATTGCATAAACAAGCTTGCAGACGGATATAGAATAGTTCTTTCACTTTACCTTATAGAAGGATATGACCATGAAGAAATCGGAGAGATCCTGGGAATTTCAGGTTCCACATCCAGATCGCAATTTACCAGGGCACGAAAGAAATTGATAGAGGAACTTAAGAAAAAATGAGCTTATGGAAAATATAGATAAAATAATCAGGAATAACAGGGAATTGTTCGATACGGCTAACCCGGATGAAGGACACTTCAACAGGTTTGCAGCCAAATTGAAGCAGCAAAAAAGGAAAAACCGTTCATTAACTTCCTATACATTCTTGCTTAAAGCTGCTTCGATAGCAATACTTGTTACGTTGTCATTCCTCTGGACATACGACAATCTGATCAAACCTTCACATGAAAATTCAGGGATTAGCCTGAGTGAAGTGTCGGATGAATACATGGAAGTAGAAGTATATTACAAACAACAGGTTAATCTGAAGTACGGACAAATACGCAATATGGATATTTTTTCAGATAGTATCCAAAGATCGATGCTATTAAAAGAACTGTCTGATATGGATTCAATCTATACAAACCTACAGGATGAACTTAAAGCAAATCCGAAAGACAAAAGAATTATCAACGCCATGATAGAACATTACCAATTAAAAGTTGATGTAATGAGTCAAATTTTGCATCAACTGGAACAAATCAAAAATGAAAATCTATTAAAAAATAAAAATCATGAAAGCAATCAAATTTAAAACACTTTTATTGCTTGTTGTATTTGGTATAGCAATAAACGCAAGTGTAAAGGCACAAAAAGATAAGGTTGAGAAGAAGTACCACAAGGAATACAGTGTAACAGCAAATTCTCAACTTTACTTAGAAAACAAATATGGTGATATTGATGTCAGGAACTGGGATAAAAACCAGGTAACTATCGATGTAGTGATAACAGTCAAACATCATGATCGTGAAAAGGCAGAGAAACTCCTCTCATTTCTTGATGTTGAATTCAGTCAGGAAGGCGATGAGATCAAGGCAGTTACTCATATTGATAGTAAGTTCAGCAAATCCAACTGGTCGTTTTTTGATAATGAATCCGAAGAGTTTAGCATAGATTATACAGTAAATATGCCAACTGATATGGATCTTGAGTTAAGAAACAAATACGGGGATGTCTTTATAAATGAATTATCCGGGCACGTAATTGTTTATATAAAATATGGATACCTGAAAGTCAACAAGCTCCTGCGGGGTAAGACAAAACCATGCAATGAAATTAATATTGGTTACAGTAAAGCTGAAGTTACCGAAGTCAACTGGCTTAAACTTGACATGAGCTATTCAAGAATTGAATTTGAAACTGCTAAAGCTATTATGGTTATGAGTAAATACTCAAAACTATATCTTAATGATAGCAGGTCGATTGTAGCTGAAAGTAAATATGATACGTACCATATAGGAGAGGTTGACAATTTTGTCTTCACAGGAGCATATGGGACACTCAAGTTTGATCAGTTAAACAAAACACTGAAACTGGACATGAAATATACCAGTTGCAGAATTAACTATATTCCTTCCGGTTTTGAAAAAATAAATATTGAAAACAGGTATGGTGATATAAAGCTTGGTATAGATAGCAATGCATCCTATAAAATTGACGGATATGCTGAATATGCCAGGATTCGTATCCCTTCAGGATCAAAAGTCAGCCGGATTGAAGAGAATACTAAACTAAGTATTAATGGTTTAGTTGGTACTGATCCTAATACATCATCGGTTGTTAAAATCAATACTAAGTATGGTTCAATTCACCTGGATGATTAATAGTTAAGTAAGTTGAGTGGTTGAGTTAGTTGAATTACTTACTTAATTTACTTAACTTATTTATCAAGGAAATCCTGGTATGTCCTTTGCAGGTAAACGCTTCCCTGAAAAGGAGTTTTGCTTATCCCATCCCCTTCTTCAATAATCAGCCGTTGGTTGATATTATCAAATACCTGGACAAGGGTATCGGTAACAAATCCCCAGCCGTCATTAAAAGTATAAAATGCAAAAGACCGGGATTCACGTGCAAAGAGGTCTTTTGAAAAAGGATAATTTTTATTCATATTAAGCTGACCAAAAAGTGTTTGGGGAATATCTGTCTGCGAACCATACTTTGTTACTTTTCTGCCTCCATCCTCAACAGCACCTCCAATCCAAATCATGGGTATCCTGAATTTTTCCAGGGCATAAACAGGACTATTTCCAGGATTACGCGCCCCGTGGTCTGCAATCAGAATTACCAGTGTGTTATCCCACCAGGGCTGTGTCTTTGCTGCTTTTATAAAATTCCCAAGACTTTTATCAGTGTAATATACAGAATTCAGAAACCGATTTCCTTCGTCTCTGCCATGTATAACCGTCTCCATAGGTACATCAAATGGTTCATGACTGCTAAGAGTAAGGACAACCGAGAAAAACGGTTCAGTGCAATTATTAAGCTCATTCAATACCTTGCTAAAGAGAATATGATCGTGCACCCCCCATTTTGATGTTCTGTCTACATGGTCAAAATCATCAATTGTTACCAATAAACTGAAGTTTGAATTGACAAGATAGGATCGAAAGTTGGCAAAGTCAATTGTGCCACCATAAAAAAAGGAAGTTAAATATCCAATATTTTTTAAATCATAAGCCAAATTAGGAAGCTTTGAATTTTTTCCGGTAAATTTGATTATTGATTTGGTTGGCTGAGAAGGATAACCGCTAAGGATGCCCACAATTCCTTTATCAGTACGATCACCGGTAGCAAAAAAATTGGTAAACAGTATTCCTTCTTTTGTAAATTTGTCAATATTCGGGGTAGCACCTCTTTTATCACCCATAGCACCTATCACTTTAGCCGTAAGG